>JAJFUV010000326.1 GCA_021372245.1 Terriglobales bacterium | reverse complement strand
GTGAATCAAATCCTGGAATAGCCGGCGCTGGT
This sequence comes from Terriglobales bacterium, assembly GCA_021372245.1. Lineage (GTDB taxonomy): Bacteria > Acidobacteriota > Terriglobia > Bryobacterales > Bryobacteraceae > JAJFUV01. The sequence continues at coordinate 5,430 of JAJFUV010000326.1, read as the reverse complement.
CCGCCATGGCCAGGATCCTGTCGGAGACTTTCTTTTCCGCTTCGAGCAGGAACCATCCGCGGTAGCCGATGCCGGTGAAAAGCCGGAACAGACGCGAGTACGGATAACCGGGAATGTCCAACTCGCGCACGTGGGCGGTGTCGCCAATCCGGGATTGCACCATGGCGAAGTTCGTCTCTAGCCCCGCGCCCTTCAGGTCTTCGTTGTTACAGTTCCAGCAGACGCAGACGTTGTGGTGATCAGCCACCTCGCAAATGGAGCGTATGGCCGGTAGTTCGCATGTCTCTCGCCCATGCACCTCCAGGCGAATCTTCTGGCCGTGGTCGGCTCCGAACGCGCCGAGCTCGTTCAACGCGCGCCCGATCTGCTCAATGGTCTTTTCTCGCGGTACATCCGGCGGGAGCGCGTTCGGTTTCACCTTGACGCCGTGGCCGCCGCAGTCTTGCATCAATAGCACATACTGCTTGGCGAGCCCGATGTTCTTCCTCACCAGAGCGGCGTCGGCATGATGAAAGTCGCAGTTGGAACCGTAGCCGACCAATTCCACCGGACTGTCCGCGAAACGCCTGCGGACTTCCTCGCGCTGACTCTTCGAAAGACCGGGCTCCACACCGTGGGCTTGGCCGGTCCTCAATTCCACGCCGAGCAGGCCGGATTTCTCGCAGGCAGCGATCACCGTGCCGAGATCCATGTCCCTGGCCCACTGGTACGTCACAAGGCCAAACTTCATATTTCCGGACCTGGCGGCGTCGAGCAGGCCCGGAGCGGCGGCCAGCATGCCGCCATAGCCCAAGAAACTTCTTCTAGTCAGCCGGTCCATACGCTACACTTTCTCCGGCGGCGGCACTACGAAGCCGTCGCGATAGGTATCGGCGAGAAGCCCGTTGGCCTGCTCGTCTCCGACGAAGCGTTCGGCGCCGGGATCGAACTGGAGCACGGTTCCCCTACGGAAGGCCGCGTTGGCAATGTGAGCCAGACCGGACGAGTAATGCGCGGTTTCGACCGGACCGTTCTGATCTTCCACCTTGCGGCTGCGCACGGCCAGGATGAAGTTTTCGAAGTGTTTGGTGGGGGCCGACGCCGTCGGACCGGGAGTACCTTTCGGGCCGAGGAACACAGCGTATTTCGAGTAGCCGCTGACGGCCATGTAGCCTTCCGAACCATAGAACAGGTTACCGTTGTCAGAATCGCCGGCCTCAGTATTGGTACACCAGAAGCGCACAGCGATCTCTGCGTACTTCTTCTCTCTTTCGAACTCGCAAAGCGCCGTAAGCACTTCGGGCGTTTCGCGGCGGTCGTGCCACAGGAACTTCCCGCCCATGGAGGCCACTTGGGTCGGAAATTTCACGCCGAGGCCCCATTGCAGCATGTCGAGTTCGTGCACGCCCTGGTTGCCGATCTCGCCGTTTCCGAAGTCCCAAGTCCAGTGCCAGTTGTAGTGGACGTGGTTTTTCGAATAGGGGCGCCACTTGCCAGGGCCCACCCACAGGTTATAGTCGAGTGTCTTGGGCGGTTCCTCGTTAGGGAAGTTCTGGAGCCTCGGACGCCGCTTGAAGATCGTGGCCCGGGCCATGTAGACGTCGCCGATCACGCCTTCGCGCAACTTCCGGACGGCTTCCTGGATAGCCTCCGAGCTTCGGAGCTGTACACCGTGCTGGACGATGCGCTTGTACTTTTTCGCGGCCGCAATCATGCTGCGGCCCTGAGCCAGCGAATGCGTGCCCGGCTTTTCGACATAGACGTCTTTGCCCGCCTGGCAGGCCCAGACGGTCGCAAGCGCATGCCAGTGGTTCGGCGTGGCGATGCTGACCACGTCGATGCTTCTGTCGTCGAACACACGCCGCATGTCTTGCACGACATGGACGGGGTGCCCGAACTTGGCCTCGAATTCCCGGGCGCGGCGGTTGGCCACTTCCAAATCGGGGTCGACAAACGTTGCTACACGAACGTTAGTAAGAGCTTCAAAGCCCGCACAGTGGTCCCCGCCACGGCCATTGACGCCGAGGACGGCCACGCGGATGGTGTCATTGGCGCCGAGCGTCGTCCCGGTGCGCAAAACCACGGGGGCAGCCGCCGAAGCGGCCAGGAATTGCCTTCTATCCATTGATTCTCCAAGCGGAAATGCATTTGCCCGAAGCACTCCCGAGGCTCCTGAAAAGCGATATCATAAGTCGTACTATAGCCTTGAGAAATTGCGAAGTGGGTTAATAAAGGAAGTTTTCCGGTTAACAACCACATGCAGCCGCCCGTTTCACCCTGCCAGACGACCGAAGCTGAGCATGCCGAGTTCCGAGAACAGTTGCAGCGAGTGTTGGACAGCCGGCCGTTCCGTGACGCCGAGATGCTGCGGCGCCTGCTGGCTTTCTTAGGGGAAGCGTCACTTAGCGGCGAAGCCGACAACCTGAAGGAATACGCCGTCGGAGTGCAGGCGCTCGGCCGGCCCGATACTTACGACACGCGGACAGATTCCTCGGTTCGCGTGCAGGCCGGCAAGCTACGTCAGAAATTGCGCGAATACTACACAACGGAGGGGGCGGCCGACGCAGTTGAGATCGGTTTGCCGAAAGGCCGCTATCGGCTCAGCTTCACCCGCCGCGAGCCAGTCTCTTCGCCAGAGCCGGGCCGGCGTTTGACCCGGCTCTGGCGCCGGGCTTTCGTATGCGCAGCCAGCGTTGCGGTGGTGGCGGTGGCAGTGGTAATGTTCTTGGCCAGCCGCAGAGTTGCGCCCGTTGCGCCGGAAATCTGGACGCCCGAAATGACGGCGTTGTGGGCGCCGGTGCTGGATGGCAAATATCCCGTCCTCCTGTCTTACGACGTGGCCTTGTTCGTACGGACAGACAACTACGCGGTTCGCCATTATGGGGTAAATGATCCCGAGCAGATCGAGACCTCGGATAAGTTGGAGGTCCTGCGCCAGCGGATGGGGTGGTCGCGTTACGACCTAACCCGCGATTACGCGGACTTCGGTTTCGTGCACGAAGCGTTTTTGATCTCCCGGCTGCTGGCCCCGCGGGCACCGCAAATTTCCCTGAAACGCGGGCAGGAACTTGGCTGGGAAGACATCCGCAACAATCACCTCATTTTCATGGGAAATGGCAAATCCCAGCCCCACATCCGAGACCTGCTGACGCGAGTGGATTTCCGTTTTCTGTCGTCGAGCATCCAGGATCTACATCCGAGAGCAGGTGAGGCGGAGTATTACCAGAGCAGCACCGACCGCGCTTCGGACACCAAAGTGGGGCACGCAGTGATCGCACTACTGCCCGGCTTGAAGTCGGGCCAAAGTGTTTTCATTCTGGCGGCGGGCGCATCCGAGATGCAGTGGGGACTGGCCGAGGCTGTAACGGATCCGCGCAACGTGAAGAACCTGGTGCAGCAACTTCGGCAGCCCTCCGGCAAGCTGCCCCCGGCCTGGCAGGCAGTGGTCAAGATGCGTTTCAAATCGCAAGTGCCCGTCGAGATCAGCTTCTTGAGCGCGCGGGAAATCCACACGGGCTGGATGGAGGCGTCCGATCCACGGTAGGAAACTGGCGGAGAGAGATTCGCCTGGTCGAACCACTCATCACGTAAGTTGTTTATTCTGAAGAGATACTTGACAAACCGCCAACGCCTCTCTGTACACTTCTTGCCGATCCGCCGAGTCGGATCAACTCAAGAGCGTTCACGCGCTCGCTTCATTTGATTTCAGGTCTTTCAAGATAGGCGCGAAGACGCTGTGCATCATCTCAAGCCGCGCGCGCAGCCACTCGAACTGTTGAGGCCAGCGTTGCTCATCGAGGAAGTCGGCCTTCTCTCGGCTATAAATGCGACATGTCGGAGTTCCGGGGACAGGCTACGTGATCCCGCAATTCAGCGCAACACATCCGCGTTCTCCACGTCAACATCGTCGCTCCGTACTTCGCCAACTGGCCGCATCCCGAACCCCGGAGGGCTGCAGTCGGTTCCTCATAGCGGATTGGCGGCTGAAGCCACTCTGCCTGAGTGTATTTGGTGAATTCATAGCTCATGATTCACGGGGCTCATCCTGAGAGAAACCGGAATCTGTTGAGTACCGTCAGTCACTCATTGCGGAATCACGTAGCCTGTCCCCGGAACTCCCATCCAGTGTTGTGGCGCAGGCTTTGAGCAACGCACAAAGCTTCCCTTGGACTCCAAGTACTCCTTGAATGCATTCCAGAATCGAAGCTGCAGGTTCTTGTACTCGGAGGCTCCACCACTCGATGCCGCAACCTTCACCTTGCGCGACCAGTCGTTCGGCTGGCTGACAATGTTGAATTTCGGGGCAATTGCCGAATCTCCAATGCGCCACAACTCGATTTCGAGGCCGAACAGATGTATCTTGTCGTCCGTTCGTTCGTTTAAACAATCCAAGGCAGCGCGATGCTCGTCCGTGAACCGAGCAGCGATCCAGATGACGGTCACGGCATTCAGGCCTGCCGCGTACGTTAGCAATTGGCCTAGATGTGTGTGGTCAGTGCGTTCAAGTTGATTTTCGATCAGAACCCAGTCGCCATTGACGGTGTTCTTGCAGAGGATATCGGCGCGGAACGGCCCAACGTCCTTTTCCTGGGAATCGAGTTCCAACTCGATCCCCACCGTTTCACCGAGGAGCTTAAGATTCTCCTCTTGCGCCAGCCATGGCGTGAAATGGGCGGCTTCGGTGGACCATGCGTCGCGCAGATCAACTCTCTGCAATCGACCAAGTGTCTTTGCGTTCATCGTGGTAGGTTTCAGGACGGCGTTGGGTTTCGCTGTTTTGACGCTTAAAGTAATAGATTGTACATCGAATCAAAGGATCGGATCTGGTTCGCGGGGAACGTCTTTAGACGTGACTCTAGCGCAATTCTGTCACAGCCGGGAGCCTAGCCGATGAACCTTGGTGAGTGGTGCGGATGAGAGGACTTGAACCTCCACTCTCTTGCGAGAACATGGACCTGAACCATGCGCGTCTGCCAGTTCCGCCACATCCGCACGGATGCGATGAGTCTCTAACTATTCTCGCGAAGCCGACGCGCGGAGTCAAATCGCCGCAGGCTCGGCGGTGGAAACTTCCAGCCAACCCTCCTGTGGCGCGGCGTCGACCGGCAAGCCCGATTGCCACACGGACACGTCCAGCCCCAATGCTCCGCCCGGCTCCACCCCTAGCGCGGCAAGGGCCACGCGCACTTCGAGCACGTTGTGGAAGACCGCTTCCACGGGAGCCGGAACCGCGGCGCCGCCCAGGTGCGCTTCAGCAACCGGAGCGGCGGACTCATCCAGCCTGATCCGGAGGTGGCTGGGCGCGCCGCCTTCCCGCCGGGGTTGGATGTTCACGCGCGCTTCGAGTTCGCGGGCCTGGCTGAGGATGGCGGCATCTATATCCAACCTCAGGAATAGATTCGCGCCATCGGAGCCGTAGTAAAGCTGGCGGATCACGAACTTCTTGCCGTG
>JAJFUV010000323.1 GCA_021372245.1 Terriglobales bacterium | reverse complement strand
TGTTGCGCCTCGTTGTCGAGGACCTGCAAGGTCTGCCCAACTCGTTCCAGCGCCTCCAACCGGTCTGTCGAAGCCTTTTCCAGTTCAGCGATGCGCCGGTCCCGCTCCCCCAGCCATTCGGTCAGCCGGTTCACGTCCGCGGCACGCTGCTGGACCTCGTTGTCCAGCGCCTGCAGGCCTTGCCCGGCTCGTTCCAGCGCCTCCAACCGGTCCGCCGAAGCTTTTTCCAATTCACCGATATGCCGGTCCCGCTCCCGTGTAGAGACCGCAGCGCGTTGCAAGGCCTCTTCACGGTTCCGTGCTTCACGGAGGGCTTCACTCGTCGCCTTCTCAGCGCGCTCCAAGGCCACGTTCTGCTCGATCATGCGGATCCAGCGCTCGGCCCTATCCTGCTGGGCGGCACGGTAGCGCGGAGCGGCATCAGCTATGACTCGTGTTACTTCGCGGGGCAGGGCCTCTACCGTACGCACTTGTGGCACGGAGACAGGGGCCCGCAAAACGTCGTCTATGGCCTCGGTGACCAGGGCTGGGGTTATCGCTTCCACGCAGATTCCATGACCGAACGCACAATCCCAATCACAGCCGAAACAAGGCAGGGGATGGACCAGACCAATGGATCCGGCCCCCCACGGGGCATAGGTTGGCCAGTGGCCTCCGCCGTAAATCGTCACGCCCGGCACGCCGAAGGCTGAAGCCAGGTGCGTGGGCCCCGTGTCGTTGCCAAGATAAATCCGGGCGTTGGCGAGGGCGCCGGCGAGCGCGGCTATCCCATCTCTGCCGCCGCATGAAACCGCCACTTTCGCCGGCTTCTCCGCTATACTCGAGGCCAGCTCATTGAGAGCCTCCCGCTCGCGATTCTCGCCCACCAGCAGTATCGGCAGTCCCCGCTGTTCATTCACATGGAGCAGGACCTCGCGAAAGTTCGCCATGGGCCAACGCTTGGCTTCCGCACCCAGGGACCCGCAAGGGAAACACGCCAGATATTCACCTTTGGTAAAACCGAAACTGTCAAGCAGCCGCGACGCCGTTGCTTCCAGTTCAGGGGTAATGGGCCAGGGGAACGTGCTGCCCGGCTCCGTTTCCATCCATCGCAGCAGAAGCCGGTACCGCTCGATCTCATGTGCGCCGGATGGCCGTTCGATCTTTTCAATGGCCGGCGGTTTCAAACCCAGGCGTTGCGACAGGGCCGATACGAACACATGCGGCTCGGTGATCGCCGTACAGCAGCAGGCCCGCTTTGGCTGTGTGAGTGCGGCGGCAATCCAGCCCAACCAGGAGGGCTGAAACGTGGCATCCATGAAGACGTCCACGGGCCGCGCTTCGAGCTCCTGAAAAAACGGCCGGAAAGCAGTCACGAGCTTTTCCGAGGGCTCATTCCACGCAAGAGGGTTGACTTCGAGGCGGATGACCTCGTCAGGCGGCACAGGGTACAAATCGACTACGGCAGACATCTCGGCTTTGCAGACGAGGGTCACATGCGGCCGGTCTGGCGACTGCTTCAGGCCCACGACCAGTTCGGCGTTCAGAACGAGGTCGCCGAGCCCGCCGGTATGCAGAACCATCACGCGTGGTTCGCCTTGCTGTCTGGCGGTCATCCTTACCTCATCGTGACTGAGCGTGGCCAGCGCATAGTGAGGCAGGGGCGCGGAGGAGGGAGTACGCAGCCACCGGATGGCTCGGGCTGGCTCACAGTTACTAGCACAATACTACCAGTTCTTCGCGCCGCTCGTCCAAAATCCATATGCCCAACCCGGCCGGGCGGGGTCCATCATATCGGGGTGTCTCTGCCTGACTATTTCGTCGTCCCAGGGCGCATGGCTGATCAGCTTGTAGTCCCTGCCGTCGGACCTGTATAGATATTGCTGGTCGGGCACCTCATGGTTCCGGGGGTCGCGTGGCAAACATGGCAGGTGCTCCGGAACGAGGCCGGGAATCCACTCCGGGGTGGACGCCCCCCACTTACTGTAAAGTCCGTCCCATCCACCGCTGCTCTTAGGATAGCCGTGATAGATACGCCAATATGCCTCGAGCGCGTCCCGAATAGCTGTCAGATCTTTTACCCGGCTTGAAGTAAATGTCTGGACGCCGATCCGCGGTGTGAAAGCGGCGCGCGGCTCCCGGTGACGCCGTGCGACTGCCCCGCCGGCCATGACTTTTTGCAGGACGGCCGCGCCCACAACATAGTTGTGATGCGGCGCGCTGCGAAGATGCCATTCGCGGAACGCCGGTATGTCTTCCGTGTTCCACTCAAGCGCCGGGCCGGCTTCGAATGCAGGGTGGCGCCACACGAGCCGTTCGAATTCGCTCATCGTGAGAGCCTTGCCGTTCCCCTCGGGAAATGTCATCCCCATGGAAGGTTCGCAGATATCGAATGACAACGCGAATATGCCGCCCGGGGCCAGGACGCGCACCACCTCGTCTATGGCCGCCCTCTTATCCGGCTGATGCTCGATGGCGGAAAAGCTCGTAATCACATCCGCCCAGCCATCGGGCAGGGGCAAAGACTCGGAGTCTACTATGTGCCACCTGACATCCACCTGCAACTGCTGCCGCCAACCCTCCCACATTGGGATCCACTGCGGATCCGTCTCGATCAGGGCCACTTCGGCCCCCAGCGATGCCAACAACCAGGGTATAGGCGACAGTTCGCTCCCGAGGTCGACGAGGCGCAATGTCTCCCACGGCAGTCCCCCCAGCCCGTGCAACCAAAGCCAGGGATACTCCCAGACCTTTGACCAGTTGTAAAACTGGCGCATGCCGTACTGAGAGCCGAACAGGTTCACGGCTTTCATAAGGACGCGGGCGCCGCTTTCTTCCATCTCCCGGACGGAAGCAAGGGCGGCCTCTGGGCGGATGCGGGGCGATTGCGCTGCGTGGGCCCGGCCAACTCGCGGTGCACACTGCTGCTCCAGGATCGGCTGCGCCAACTCGACGTAACGGCTCAAGGTAACTTCCCGGAGTGAGCGCAAACGGCACGCCTCACGCTCATTCAGCAGCGATTCGATGGTGGACAAAACGGATTCAATCTCATCGCCGGCTCTAAAGCGCGGAATCCCTATCGGATCGCCAATGGAAGCCCGGCTGTCATTGCCGATGATTACCGCTGGAACGCCAAAGCCCGCCGCGCAGACTGCCCCGTGAACGCGATTCGCTACAACGGCCGCGCAGGATCCATAAACGTCCAGGTAGTCCCGCCATCCGCCCCCCCGGAAGACTCGTTCCCCGGGACCGGCGAATTGCGCCATGAAGGCCTCTTCGGCCTCATCGTGGGCAACGAACAGGAGCGGCCCGAAACTCCGCAGCCGGCTCACAAGGGCCATACATCGCATCAGCCACACGGCATCGTTGAACTCCGGGTCCAGTTCGTAATGCCCGCCTAGCGGCATCAGGTTGACGGCAACCGCGCCGGTGCGGCTACCGGGAATGTCATGCCTCGCGGCGGCCAGAAAGGCCGGACACGGCAACAGTTCGTGGGGCAGTGACAACGCGGAAAGAATTCGTGCCGCGAGCGGATCCCGCACTGTTGTAAGCGCCGCGCGGGCGCTCGCCCTGCGAGCGAATTCGACACAGGCCGGGTCGGCCAGAAAATCCGCCCCGTCGTCGTTCCACCTCTGGCAGGTGCCGGCGCCCAGATTGAGAAACACCGGGCCGCCCCTGGCGCAGTTCAGGATCCGGTCTTCCCACATCCATTGGTGCCAGGCACTCGTTAGCGAAGTAGACCGGCCCTCCAGAATATGCCAGTACACCGGAGCGCCCGCCTGGATGAATAAGTCCGAATCCCAGTATTTGTCGGCGAGAACCAGCGCCTCATCTTCGCGTGGCTCGCTCAGCGAATCAATGTCCAGTTTGTGAACGTAGAACGGGTGGTAGGGGAATCCTGTTCGATCGAGGACGGAACGGATGCCCTCCCGGATGAACTCATCGCCTACGTTCACCCCTAACGAAGTGAGAAAGCCAATTCGCAGCGTCATGCACAGTGGCTTACGGGCGCGCAGCCGAACACGGCTGTTGCGCATACCACTCGATCGTGCTCTTCAGACCGTTCAGCAGCGCCGTCCTCGCGCGAAAACCGAAACACGATTCCGCCCGCGTCGTATCCAGGCACCGGCGCGGCTGTCCGTTTGGCTTGAAACTGTCCCATGCCACGTTGCCCTGAAAACCGCACAACCGCGCGATGACAGCCACCAGGTCCCGCACGGAGATTTCCTGGCCGCTGCCGATGTTGACCGGGGCGCCGTCATCGTAACGGCTCGCCGCGGCAACGACTGCTTCCGCGGCATCGGCAACGTACAGGAATTCGCGCGTGGCCGACCCGTCCCCCCAACACACAATCTCCGCCGCGCCTGCCCGCGCCGCCTCCGCACACTTCCGGATCAGCGCGGGGATCACATGGGAAGTGCGCGGGTCGAAGTTATCCCGCGGGCCGTAGAGGTTTACGGGGATCAGATAAATCGCGTTCATCCCATATTGCTGCCGGTAGGCCTGGCACTGAACCAGGAGCGCCCGCTTCGCGATGCCGTACGGCGCATTCGTTTCCTCGGGATAACCGTCCCACAGCGCCTCTTCCCTGAACGGCACGGGCGTGTACTTGGGGTAAGCGCAGGTCGTGCCCACGACCACCGTCTTCTCGACCTCGCTGCGCCGGGCGTACTCGATCACGTTGACGCCCATCACCATATTTTCGTAGAAGAACCTGCCCGGGTTTTCACGATTTGCGCCAATGCCACCGACCAGGGCCGCGGCATGGAACAGGACTTCAGGACGCGCGTCGTCAAACATCCTCCGGACGCCCGATTCCGTGGTCAGGTCGTAGTCGCGCCTCCGCGGCACAAAGATATCCCGGCAGCCCCGCCGCTGAAGTTCTTCAACGATAAACGACCCAAGGAAACCCGCGCCGCCGGTCACGCAGATTCGCTTGTTCAGGAGGTCCATGTCACCCTCAGCGGCCTGTGACCGCCTGTAAAACGCCGGACGACCTGCGAGCCAGGTCGTCCAGTTCGGCGCCGACCATGATTTTCACCAGCTCGGGAAGGTCCACCCGGTGGGTCCATCCCAATTTGCGGCGCGCTTTGCTCGCATCGGCCTGGAGCGCATGCACCTCAGCCGGGCGAAAATACCGCTGGTCCGTTTCCACGTGGTCGTGCCAGTCCAGGCCGACCTCGGCGAAGGCCAACTCCAGGAACTCGCGGACCGTGTGCATCTCGCCGGTGCCGATCGCGTAGTCATCCGGCTCGCTCTGCTGGAGCATCATCCACATGGCCTCCACGTATTCCGGCGCATAGCCCCAGTCACGGCGGGCATCCAGATTGCCGAGATAAAGTTTTTCCTGCAGGCCATACTTTATGTTGGCCGCCGCCCGCGCGATCTTCCGCGTCACGAACGTCTCGCCGCGGCGCGGCGACTCGTGGTTGAACAGGATTCCACAGCAGGCAAACATGCCGTAGCTTTCGCGATAGTTCACCGTGATGTTATGCGCGAAGACCTTCGAGCAGGCGTAGGGGCTGCGGGGATGGAAAATGGTGTTCTCGTTCTGGGGGGGCGGTGTGGAACCGAACATTTCACTGGAGGACGCGTTGTAGAAGCGGGTCTTGATGCCGGTTTGGCGAATGGCCTCCAGCAGGCGCAGGGTGCCCGTAGCAGTGACGTCGGCAGTGTACTCGGGCATGTCGAAGCTCACGCGGACGTGGCTCTGTGCCGCGAGGTGGTACACCTCGTCGGGCCGGATCTCATAAAGCAGGCGCGATACGCTGCTAGCCGCGGCAATATCCGCGAAATGCAGGTAAAAACGGCTGCCGTGTTCGTGGAGGTCCGTGTAGATGTCGTCCAGCCGGCCTGTGTTGAAGCTGCTGGACCGGCGTTTGAAGCCGTGGACCTCATATCCCTTTCGAAGAAGGAATTCGGCAAGATAAGAGCCATCCTGCCCGGTCACACCTGTGATCAGGGCTCGCCTCATAAGCTACTCATTTTCCGCGATAGACAGGCCGCGGGGCAAGTGTAAAGGCCCGGTGAAATGGGGTAAACTTGTTGAGAATCGCAGTGCGCGGTAAAATCGTTGTTCTTAAACCCGGCATGGCCGTCACCTCAGGAGTATCCCCTTGTCCGATTCTCATGCGGAATCGGCGCTGAACCGCCTCAACTTTGGGGCGTGGCCGGGAGACCGCCTCTTTACCCTGCATAACCTGGTCCTCAAGGATTTCAAGATTCGCTACCGCAACATGTCTTTGGGCGTGCTGTGGTCTCTGGTCAACCCGCTGGTGGTGATGGGGGTCTTGTGGTTCGTTTTCACCAAGATATTCACAAACAGGATTCCCAACTTCGGTGTGTTCGTTTTGTGCGGTCTTGTCCCTTACAATTTTTTCACTATAGCCTGGGTGACCGGCACCACTTCAGTGGTGGACAATGCAGGGCTGATTAAGCGCGTACCGGTCCCGCGCGAGGTCATCCCCATCGCAGCAGTCCTCTCAAACTGTATCCACATGCTCATCCAGGTGTCCCTTCTCATCGCCTGGGTGATCGGCACCGGAGAGGGCATCAACATCTACTGGCTTTGGCTCCCGGTCGTTTGGGGATGCGAGGTGGTTTTTGTTTGCGGCCTGGCGCTGATCACCTCGGCCATGAATGTGTACGTCCGGGACATGCGCTACGTTGTGGAATCGTGTAATACGGTGCTGTTCTGGCTCGTTCCCATTTTTTATTCGTTCGAGATCATTCCACCGGCCTATCACGAACTCTACCAGTTCAACCCGGTGGCCGCGCTTGTGCTGGCGTCCCGCTATGTTCTGCTGGACGCTGTTGCCCCGCCCGCTTCGCTTCTGTTGAAACTCGCTTTCAGCGCCTTTGCCGTGCTCGCACTCGGGCTTCTGGTCTTTCGATCGTTGCGGGCGAGGTTCTACGATTACTTATGACCGAGCCGCTGGCCATCCAATTCCGCGGCGTATCCAAGACCTTCTCGCGGACGACGCACCGGATGCTGCTGCGAAACCATATCACGCGGTGGTTTCTCGGAGACAATAAAGAGCGGTTTTACGCGCTACGCGACGTTTCTTTCGACTTGCCGGCCGGCGAGAACCTCGCGGTTGTGGGGTCCAACGGAGCGGGCAAGAGTACGCTGTTGAGCTTGATAGCCGGCCTTGCGCCGCCGGACGGCGGCACCGTGGAGACGCGCGGCCGCGTCGCGGCATTGCTCGAACTCGGGTCAGGCTTTCACTACGACCTCACGGGCGCCGAAAACGTGCGCTTGAATGCGTCGCTCCTCGGGTTGTCCCGCCGCCGGACCGAAGAACTCTTCGACCAGATCGTCGATTTCTCGGGCGTGGCCGACTTCATCGACGAACCCCTTCGTACCTACTCCACGGGTATGGTCATGCGCCTCGCGTTCTCCGTCACGGTTTATCTCGATCCCGACATCCTGCTGGTGGACGAGATCATCGCCGTGGGGGACCGGACTTTTCAGGAGAAGTGTTTTGAAAAGATTCTTGAATTCAAGCACAACAGCAAAACATTAGTGTGCGTCTCGCATAGCCCGGAAACCCTTCAAAAGTTATGTGACCGCGCCATCTGGTTGGACCACGGCCAGCTCGTCATGGACGGCGACATTGGCGAGGTCCTGGCCGCATACCAGGGGCGGCTTTCCCTTTCCGCGAAAGCGCGCCCCCACCAGAGCCCGGGGCGAGCACAATAACTCTTATCCAAACATCCGCAAAATAAAGGGTTATTTCCCTGTAATTAAATGCGGATTCCCAGCCCTGCAGGCGGCACGGCCGCCCCTCTGGGGTGCACCTGCTATATTGGTGCCAGAGTGCCTGGAGGCATTTTAGTTTCGATCGTAACCCCCGTCCTCAACATGGCCGGCTACGTGCGTGAAACGATCGAGAGCGTGCTGGCGCAGGATTATCCGGACATTGAATACATCGTCATGGACGGCGGTTCCACCGACGGGACGCTGGAAATCCTCGAGAGCTACAAGCACCGGCTGCGATATTACTCCGGCCCCGATAAAGGAACCGCGGACGCGATCAACCAGGGTGCCGCGCTGGCAAGCGGTTCGGTGCTGGCCTGGCTCAACGCGGACGACACCTACCTGCCGGGCGCTGTCAGCGCCGCGGTCCGGCACCTTTCCGCAAGTCCCCTGGCAGCAGCGGCCTGCGGCCAGGCATATTGGGTGGACGGGAGCGGCAAAGTTCTGAGCGCTTATCCCACTGCCCGCCCCGATTTCTATCGTCTTCAACTGGATTGCTGCGTCTGCCAGCCGGCCTGTTTCTTTCGCCGGGAAGACTTTCTTCGGGCCGGCCAACTCGACAAAGCTCTGCAGATCGCCTTCGACTACGATCTTTGGATCCGCCTGGCGCGAAACAGCCGCATTGAGCTGATCCCGCACTTCCTGGCCACCTCTCGTATGCACCCGGACAACAAAACCCTGGGGAATCGCGAGGCCCTCTATCGGGAGTCATTCCGCGTGTTGAAAAGGCACTGCGGCTACATCCCCCTTAAATGGATTTACAGCTATGCGGCCTGGCTCCGTGACGGGCGTGACCAGTTCTACCAGCCCATGCAGCCATCTTTGCGGGTATATTGCCGTAGTCTTCCCCTTGGATTCTGGCAGAACCGCGCCCATCCTCTGCGCTATGCGCGCGAGTGGGCGTCGGCTATGACTGTCGAGGGGGTGAAGCGCCGCTGCAAGGAACTTTCCTTCCGCCGGCTCATTGCTCGAACCGTCAAGCGGTAGCAGCGGTCGACACGCGAAACGGGTTGCTAAGATGAAGGGCATGGCCACCAAACGCGCCCTTATCACAGGCATCACCGGACAGGACGGCTCTTATCTTGCGGAATTGCTCTTATCAAAGGGTTATGAGGTACACGGGACAGTCCGCCGCGTGGCGCTGGAGGTGCCGGAGGTCCGGTTGGCGCGGCTGCAATCCGTGCTCGACGGCATACAGCTTCACGCGGCCTCGCTGGAAAGTTATGCCAGTGTTTTCCAGACTGTAGCGGAGGTCAAACCCACCGAATGCTATCACCTCGCCGCCCAGAGCTTCGTGGCGTACTCCTTCGACGACGAGTTTTCCACCCTCAACACCAACATCAACGGCACCCATTACCTCCTCTCGGCGATCAAAGCCGCCGCGCCGGCCTGCCGCTTCTACTTCGCAGGATCGAGCGAGATGTTCGGCCACGCCGACGAAGTGCCCCAAAACGAGAAGACGCGTTTCCACCCGCGGTCCAGCTATGGCATCAGCAAAGTGGCCGGTTTTGAGTTGACGCGCAACTACCGCGAGGCCTACGGGCTCTTTGCCGTCAACGGCATTTTGTTCAACCATGAGTCGCCCCGCCGCGGTCATGAATTCGTCACACGGAAGATCACCACTGGCGTTGCGAAGATTCTGGCCGGCAAGAGTCGTGGGCTGAAACTGGGCAACCTCGATGCGAAGCGCGACTGGGGCCACGCGCGCGAGTACGTCGAGGCCATGTGGCTGATGCTCCAGCAGGAACAGCCCGACGATTATGTGATCGCGACGGGGGAGACCCACACCGTGCGCGAGTTTGCCGAAGAGGCTTTCAAATGCGTGGGCCTCGATTACCGTGATTACGTGGCCAGGGACCCGGAACTATACAGGCCGGCGGAGGTCAATATTCTGATGGGCGATGCCTCATACGCGCAACGCCGGTTGGGCTGGGCCCACAAAGTCGGTTTCAAAGAACTCGTACACGAGATGGTGGCCGCAGACTGCGAAGCGCTCGGCGTGCGCGCGCGGGAAGCTAGCGGCCTGAGCTAGCAGAACCTCCGCCAAACAGCCCGCAAGCCTTCCGCGCCATCGGTTCTACCCCCGCCGCGCGGGCCTCTACGCCGATTTCCGCAAGCCGGGCGGCCATCATATCTACACATCGCAGAACCGGCACCGCGGGCAGCAAAGTCCGCGCCAGACAGAGCAGGGACGTCACGTATTTCCTTGCGTTAAAAGCGTCCTGCTCAAAGGGGAACACGGCCACCTGAGCGGCTACCGCCGCGGCGGCGAACTGCCGCGCGGATTCCGAATGCACCACCACGGCGTACGCCCGCCGTTCGGCCAGTTCTTCTCTGACGGGCCCATGCAGGATGGTCAGCCCCGGCGCCGCACATGCAGCCTTTGCAATCCCGCCGCCGCCCTCATCGCCGCCAAGGTTGTAAACGGCGAGGTCGTAGGCAGCGAGCATAGGGGCGCTCACGTCGCCATGGCGCGGCATGACGATGGCGCGCAGTGCGGTTGCCTGCAGCGGCGCTTCGGGTGGATGCCAGATATCCACGTCCGCATGGTGCGCGAGTTCAGCCGTGACTGCGGCGCTGAAGCGCGCCACCGCACCGCTGGAGAACGGGGTGAACCAGGCGATTTTCAAATTCCGGCCCCCCGCGCCGCGCGCTGCCACATCAAAACCATTAACCCCGGCCGTAACGAGTACGCCCGCTTCCGCCCCGCACTCTTCCTTCACGCGCAGAGCCGTTGCGGCCGCGCCCACATACACGGCTTCCGCTTCCCGCAGATAGCAGCCGTAGGCGGGGGGAATTCGATCCGCTCCGGGCAGCCACACCACTTTGCTCGCGTGGCGCACCGCGCACGCCGGAAACCCGATGGCGATCGCGCGGTCCACGTTCGGAAGCCGCAGCGTCCGCAGCGCCAGCACGTGCTCCGTGGTTAACGGCCCCGCGGGCAATGGCAGGGTCACCAGGAGCGCCCGGTGGCCGCGCTGTTCGAGCGCGGAGACCAGTTCCGCCGCCAACTGTCTCGCCCGGCTCCGCGCGAAAGGAACCACCGCGGTGAGCACGGCAATCCTCATGCCAGCAGCCTCGCCAGCACGCGGTCCCAGGAGATCCCCAGTTCCTCCATCCTTTGCACCCCGGCCTCACCCATGCGCCGGGCCAGCGCGCGGTCGCGATAGAGACGGTCCAGCGCGGCGGCGATGCTCCGGGGCGAAGGATCCGTCACGAAACCGTTATCGCCGTCGCGCACCAGTTCCAGCGTGCCGCCGGCGTCGCTCGTCGTAATCACGGCTTTGCCGCTGTGGTGCGCTTCAAGCGAGGGGTACCCATAGGAATCCTCGTCGAAGGGCGCGTAGATGGCGGCCAAACAGTTCGAAAAAAGCTCCATCTTCTCCCGCTCCGGCATCCATCCGGCGCGGATCTCCACACGGTCCCGCACGCCCAGCTTTTCCACCAGCGTCTCCAGGCGCCGGAGGTAGTCCTCATTTTCCGGCGCACCCGCCACGATCAGCCGGACGGCGGTCCGTGTATGCCGCATGGCTTCGATGGCCAGGTGCTGGCGCTTGTGCGCGGCCAGGCGGCTGACGTAGAGGGCATAGTCGCCGTAAGCCGCGGCGCGGTAGCGCCCGGGGTCGATCAGGGGCGGATACAGCACTTCGGCATCCACGCCGTTGAACCGCCGCAGCCTGTCCCGCACCACGCCCGAATTGGCGAATACGGCGCGGGCTTCACTGAATGCGAGGTTGTCGGCGCTGACGATCGCCTCGCGGATGCGCCGCCCGGGGGGCGTGTCCGGGATGTCCTGGTAAGGCGTTCCCCACATGTCGTACGCGCCGCGGTGATGGTGGATGAACCACAGCACCTTCGCGGGATGGCGCAGCAGGTAGCTGGGGGTGCGGATAGCGATCAGCCGCTCGCCGTGGCCGCTCACGTCGAGCAGCCGCAGCGCCAGCATCTGGTCCAGCAGTTCCGGGTAATGCGAATCGAACGGGATGCGGAGCGTTTCCACCTCATGCCCGTGCCGTACGAGCATCTGCTCCAGCCAGTCCACGATGAAGCCGGCCCCACCGTCCACAAAAGGAACGAACGTGCTTGCCAGCACGACTCTCATGGCGTGACGGCGGCGTCGCTGCGGGTGCACGCCCGCTGAATGCACCGGCTGATGTAGACCACATCCTCTTCGGTCAACATGCCGTGCGTCGGGAGGCTCAGGCCGCGGCGCGCAATGTCCTCGGCCACAGGGTAGGTTCCGCAAGGCTCCTCGTAGACGGGCATGAGGTGCATGGGGTAGAAAACCGGGCGTGTTTCAATGCCGTCGCGGTCGAGGGCCGCCATCAATTCGTCCCGCCCGATGCGCGCTTCGGGCTTCACGCGCACCGTGAACATCCAGAACGCATGCCGGGCCCAGGCCTCCTCGGCTGGAAGTTCGACGAGGTTCTGGGGAAGGTGACGCCTGTAAAGTTCCACCACGGCCCGGCGGCCGGCAAGGTGCTTGTCGATTTGCTCGAGTTGCGCAAGCCCCAGCGCCGCCTCTATGTTCGTCATCCGGTAGTTGTAGCCGACAACGGTAAACCAGTATCGCCGGGCGGGGTCCATCCCCTGCCCTCCGAGCAGCCGCATCTTCCGGTAGAGGGCCGCGCTGCGGGTGGTCACCATGCCGCCTTCGCCCGTGGAGATGATCTTATTGCCGAAAAAGCTGAAAGTGCCCGCATCCCCCAGTCCGCCCACAGCCCGGCCGCGATAGAGCGCCCCGTGCGCCTCCGCGCAATCTTCAACCACGAAGAGGCCGTGCCGCGCGGCCACGTCGGCGATGGCGTCCATATCCGCCGGGTGGCCGTAGAGATGAACGACAACAATACCTTTGGTGCGCGGCGTGATCCGGCTTTCCAGGGAGCCGGGATCGAGCGTCATGGTGCGCGCGCCGGAATCGGCAAGCACGGGTTTGGCGCCGCAATACCGCACCGCATTGGCGGTTGAAATGTAGGTGAGCGTGGGGACGATGATTTCATCTCCCGGGCCCACGCCCAGGGCCATGAGCGCCAGGTGCAGGGCGCTCGTTCCGCTATTGCATGCCAGGGCGTGCGGCACGCCGCAGAATCGCGCGAAACTTTCCTCGAACCGCGGGATGAACTCGCCGGAAGCGATCCAAAGCGAGTCCAGGCACTCGTTCACGTACTTTTTCTCATTCCCGGCGAAAACCGGGTGTGCTACCGGAATCAGTTTGTGTTTCAATCCCACCTACTTCTCGCGAACCATCGCGGGTACTCCAATGGCAGTCACGCCGCCGGGCAGGTCCGAAATCACTACGGCCCCCGCGCCTACCGTGGTCCACGCCCCCACCGTAACGCACGGCAGTACCCGGCTCCCGATGCCTAAAAAAACTCCCTCGCCGATCACAACGCTCCCCGCAAGATTCGTTCCCGGGGCCACATGGGCGCAGCGGCCGATATCGCAGTCGTGGTCTACGGTAGCGCCGGTGTTGATAATGGCGCCGTCGCCGATCCGGCTCAGCACGTTGACCACGGCGCCCGGCATCACGGCAACTCCGCGGCCCAGGCTCACGCGGGGGGATATCACGGAATGCCGGCTGACGGCGTTCACCAGCTCGAAGCCCGCTGCCGCGGCGCGCTCCATCGCATCTAAACGCGCGCGATTATCCCCGATGGCTACAAATGCCTTCCGCAGACCATCGGCGTGGAGGGCGGGCAGGATGCCGTCATCGCCCAGGATGGGCACGCCCAGCAGTTCCCCGCCCGGATCCCGGCTTACGCAACCCGCAATCTGGAACCGCTCCTGCTCTTCAAGGATTTCGATAACGACCTTGGCGTGCCCGCCGGCGCCGAGGACGATGACCGGCTCCTTCACTCAGGCTTGCCTTCCCGGGGTTGCGCGGCGTCCAGGCTTGTACGCAGGTATTCGGATACGCGCTCGGCCGTCCAGCGTTTTGCCGGTGCCGGCCGCGGAGCGGCGCACTCAAGCGCCGCGGCCAGGCGCTGCGTCAATAGCGCTAATGAGATCTTCAAATTCTCTATCGCTCCCCGGCGATTCTGCGGAGCCGCTCCACTTCGGCCTCCACGGCCGCGAGCCTGTCGCGCGTTTCGCGCTCCCTGCGAACAAACTCCTCAAGCGCCTTCCCAACGGCGCCGTTCAGGTCTTCGGTTGCCTGCTGCTGGTCCTCGAAAGCCTCGATCACCGCGCCGTGAAACCGGTCCAATTGCAGCAGCAGCCAGAACACGGCGCGGCGCACGGCGGCTACTCCAAGGGCACCGGCACGCCCGCGCAGCGTGGGCGGTGCGGGCGGCGCCGCGCCGATGCCCGCACGCGCACGAAACAGCGCCTCTATGCGAGCCGGACCATCGCTGCTAGCTGCCATGTGGAATGAACGATTATAGCGTCAGGGAAAACGCTGGCGCGCAGGCCGGCCGCGTCATCCCAGGAACGCGCCTGCGCAATCCGCTCACAGGCCCGCCCATAGCCGTCCAGGTCGTGCGCCCAGGCTATGGCCTCGTATGCCGCAGGGTCGTCCAGCAGGCGGTGCACTCATCGACGATCGTCTCCTTCCGGTTCCCCTGCCGCCGTCCGCGAGATGGCGGCGAGGACACGAATCTACTCGACCGGGCGTTACAGGACCGGCAAGTGCTGATGGTGCCCGTTGTGCTTACCGAGATATTGAGTGATCCAAGCCTTCCTCCGGACGCGTCACAACCTCTTTTGGAACTGCCGCTCGTCGAGGTCGAGCATGGCTATTGGCAACGGGCAGGCGAGTTACGAGCTAGGGTGTTGGCAAGGTGTCGTAAGGCTCGCCTTGATGATGCACTGATTGCTCAAAGCTGTATCGATCGCGGGATTGCTCTTCTTACGCGGGACCGGGATTTTCGTGCGTTTGCCGAAACCGCCGGCCTCGACCTCATTATTGGCTCGGCACAGTGAGCGGCTCCGCGCGCCCCGGCCGTTGGCGTCGCGGTATCCGTGTCGCGAAGATCGAACTCGTATAGTTGCTTCCCGCTAATACGTGAGCATCAGCCTACGTGAGCACCAGCCACTTCCCACGCCGACTCCCCAAGCGGGCCCGGGATACAAGGTCGTAGCCTATCGCTGCGAGTTTTGCCGGCAATGCAATCAGCGCCTACTCGGTTACCATATAGTTTGACGCGAAGCACCGAATCGGACCTCGTGTACCCGCCGCAAGTTCGCGTAGCCTCAGGCCGCCGAGCGCATCAATGACGCGAATAGCCGGGCTTGTTCCTCCCGCAGCTTCTCCAAGTTGAGATACCGTTCGGCTTCCCGAGTGGTCCGAATCATCTTCCGGTGGGCCAAACGCTCGAGATGCGCACGCTCCAAGTCCAACTTGCTTGAGAGCAGTTTTAGGCCGCTTGGGCTGATCGACATACCCTTCTCCTTAATCCACTCCCGAATAGCGCTTGGGGAAGAAAAGAAGCGAGATTTTCCATGTTGCTCGATGCGATCACAGGGAATCCTGCCTTCCTCCAACCACCGGAAAACCTTTTTGATCGTCCATCCCAGAAGCTGCGCGAGTTCGTGCGGCTTCACTCTGCAACTGTTCAGCTTACTCATGCTATCTCCCTATGTGATGTGCAAATCTGTAGGTCTGCGATGGCACAGGTCGTACAATGCATAAACCAATGCTTCAACAATTCCACGCTCGCGCCGCGGTAGCTGTTCTAAGCGCCAAAGGACATCTTCCACCACGGGCCTGTCGGGCATTAGCTCAGCGTCGGGTTGCCTCTCTCCGAAGAGTGCGCGGTACAACTCGGGATGCCTTTCGCGTAGATAGATTTGGGCCATCGTCGCCGGATTAACCTCAAGAGCTCCGGCAAGCCGTGGAAGGTCATCAAGATCGCAGCCTCGTTTGCCAGCCTCGAGGACATCCACGAAGCTTTGCGACCAGCCAAGCCAGCTCGCGAGGTCAACTCGGCTGAGGCCCAGTTGTCCGCGTCGGTTGCGGAGCAAATTGCCGAACGGACTCGATGTCGGGCGCGCTGATCGTGACATGCCTCCATAGTATCATACCGACGATCTGTAGTTTATACGCGCTAGACTCGCCCATACTTGCAAACGCCTCTAATGCTATACTGATGATCAGTATGTTATAATCAGAGTTGGCGGCGGAGGCGCGTCCGGTTTGCACGTGATAGACAGCCCTTTCGCTTCCCCTCGCGCGCGGTACCCCGCCGCATCGGGCAACCGGGTACCTAGGCTGAGCGCTGCCCCGGAGAACAGAGATGGTCGAACCCACTGAGCGGAAGGAAGTAAGTATCAGTATTGCCGGCGTCGATTGCGGATGGGCTGCCCAAATGAAGTTCGGACGGCACGTCAAAATGCTTGACGGTGGATTTATGAAAGCATCTAAATACCGAATGGCTCTACTCGCTGCTGTTAACGCACTCAAGCACCTGAAGGAGTCTTGCGAGGTCGAGATCGCTACGTCCTGCGGGTATGCTCTGGATTGCTGCGGCCGGTTCCACATTCTTGGCAAGGGCTCGGAGAGGAAGAACTCGGACCTGCTCCATGACCTCCGCGAACTGTTCAAGAAGCACCGTGTAACGATGAGATGGGTTCCCTTCCCATCTAAGGATGCGGGTATCTATGCATGCGTGGCGGCTGCCCGACGAGCTGCGAAGTCTGCCCGTCGGCATGGAACTCCCGTCAGCAGCATCCTTTGGATATCGGGAGGGCCCGAGCGGTCTCGAAGTGCAGCCTGAGGCGACAACATCGGCAATCACTGCTGGCAGAGGACTCGGGCGTGGACCGGGAACGGTGGTGGGGCCGGCCGCCGAGGCGGACCCCCAAGCAGGGAGGACGAATACTCTTACGACAGGGCTGGGTGCCGCTTTTGGACGAGGCCGCCACGAGACCACAGACGGTGCCGGCCCTGGGGAGATGGCAATCAACACTCTCCAGGCGCTTTTCAGTTTCTGCTCCGCCTGGGAGGACTCACAAGTGGCGGCGCTGATAATGACGTCCTCCAGGCAAAGCCGTAACGGCTACGATGAGGCGACAAAAAGTAGACGAACTGAAATGACCGAATCGCAACAATCCGAAAGGCTCGCAGATCAGTACGTGAGGAATATACGTGAAAGTGTTACCGCCCTGAATGGGGTGCTCCCAAGCCGAAAATGGTACACGGTCTTCCGCTCGAAAAAGTTCATGGCGGCCTGGAATCGGACTGCCACCTTGGGCGGCGGCCTAGAGGGCTATGAGCTCGCCATTTGCGGCCGCGCCTATGCCTGCGGCTGTAGCGACGCCCAAGTGCTAACGCTTATCAAAGAGTGGCGTAGAAAGCACAAAATTGCCGGCAATTTCAAGCGATTGCTTGACCGTGTTATGCCGAAGGCCAAGGCGGCTGCCCGATCCTACGTCCAGTCCTACGAGGCGGCTCAACAAGCCCGCAAGACCGCCGGCAGGAAAAACGGCGAAGTCTCCCGGACCGCACTGGCGTACGTGGCCGCAAACGGCTTCTGCACCAGCAAGGAGATCTCCGAAGCCTTGGAGATCGGCCCCAAGCACGCAAGCATGACTCTACTGCGCCTCACCCGCCGGGGGCTCCTAACGAGGACTGGCAAGTCTTATTCGCTGGCCGCAGCCCAACTGCAGCCGGGTCCGAGGCTGAAAGCAGATGAATACGACGCACTGAGTTGGGAACTCGACCAGGTGTGGCCGTACTTGGTGCGCTGCTTGAGGTCAGCAATTTTCGCTCAGCACTGGAAACGTTATCGCGAACTGGAAGCGATTGTTACGGAGTTGACCGGAAGCGGCCCAGAGGATTATGCCCAACATCGCGAAGCACTCTGGGCATACTGCGATGAGATCGGTATCGACCTGGCGTCGCACGTGGCCGAGCAGGGATGGCGGCACAGGCTTCGATCCTGGGGCGGGCCAGAGTTTGCCGAACATGAGCAGCTCTTCGACAATGGAAACGCTTGGGAGTACGCAGAATGAGCGACAACCGATCGAACGAAGCCATATAGGATGTGCCAATCTGCAAGAACGGTTGGGCCCGCGGATCTCCAAATGGCGCCCTGCACATGCGCGACGAAAAAGCCGAACACTTTCTGCAATTGACTATTCTCTCGCCGGCCGGCGGCGCCGCAAACGGGATACTCGGGGCGGAGCGGACGCTGATCGCTGTCGCAGTCGCTCGCTAGAACGGCGCCGTCGTGATGGGACTTTGATGCCAAGGCTGCCGCTGAGCGCGTTAGCCGGCTGCACGATGCGCCCGGAAGTGGCCCCCATCGGAAGCATATGTCCTCCCTTCCCACCGGACGCTCCCTCAGAAATAGCCCGCCCTTTCAAACCGGACGCTTCGGCCGATGCGCGGCCACACATCTGGAAAGCCGTCCTTGAAAAGTACTTATACATGAATGTCTGATTCATAGAGAATGCCTAAACACGAATCTCTGATATCCTGCCGGTCAGTTCTCGTAAAGCCGATGAATAGACCGCCTTCAATCAACTGGATTCCACGCCCAGAAGGCATGGCAGAACGAAAGTGGTTTCTCTTCTTGCAGGCAGCCGACGTCTGGACGCTCTGGCGCACTCCAATAGACGACCCGCAGATCGTGAGTGCCGCCGAGATCAACCTGGCGGTTCGCCTCCTGTGCGTAGGCGGATCCCTCGGGCACGCGGCTGAACTAATACGCTCGTGGTGGATCGCACGTGAGCTCCAGGGCACAGGGACCGACATCCAAAAAGCGGTTGACCAAGCATGGACGAAGGCCCGGCCATATGTGGAATCCGAGCAGGCCAAACGCGCCGCCGTCTTGGCCGCCCGTGAGCCACGGCTGCAAGCGGGCGCTGTTCTCGCCTTCGTGGCCGGAGAGGGCGCCGTGAACGCGCGGAAACTGGCCTCCCGCTTCAAAGTGGAGCCCAGCGCAGCCCAGCGAATGCTGTCACGCCTGTTCGAGGCGAGAAGGGTCATTAGGGTGGGCCGCGGTATCTACGCGCCGACGCCTGCACCACCCGTGAACACTGCTCGCCGAACCTCGGGTGCGGCAACACCAAATCTCGCCTGAGGTCCATTCAGATTCGATTGGAACTTGCCTCTCGGTGTCAACGCCGGTTGAAATTTCCCCATTTCGCCGGTCGAAAATTCCCCACCCAAATCGCCTCACACCCGGCTTTCGGTGGCCCCGCTCGCAGCGGAGCCCAGCGCCGCCCTTGGGCGGCGCGCTTTGGGCGTAGCGGAGAGCGGGGCTACCTGGACCAGCGTGAGCATGCGGGCAGTCCGGTAGCAGTCACGAACGCCCCACTTGGTATTGCCGGAGGCTTGCGGAGAACACCAGCAAAGAACCTGTTCGACATTTCAGCCGCGTCACCAACCAGCCGGGATCATAAAGGGAGCGATCGGTGCCGCTCTACACGTAGCTGGGCACTTCCTCGGCTGCTGCGGGTTCGATTTCGGTGAACTCAGACCATCACCACGCAAATAGCCCAGGCCACGGAGGGCCAAGTGCCTCAGGAAAGCATTTGCAGTCTTCGGCCCAATCAGATAACCAATAAACCACCATCAAGCACGATTGGAGGCACTGCACGCCGCTTCCCTTTGGTGTTGAGACGCCGACTCGCCGTAAGTACTTCGATCTGCCATTCACGGCACCCGTACCGACTCGGAGCATGGCGACGTCGTTCCTGGGCGTAGAGTGCTAGATCGGCTTGCCGCCGTTTGATCTTCAGGAAAGGCCTGATCTGTTCGAGGAGGCCCTGAGCACCCTGGGATCCGCAGCACCAATAATAAAATTCTGCGTGTGTGGCCCGTTTGGGCTGGCGGGGCGTCACCACGCCAAGACCGGTAGCGCGACGCATTAGTTCAACAACTCCTCGATCGGTATTGCCGAAGCCAACTTCGGCAGCAATGGTACCCGAGTTTCGCTTTACGCGGATATTACCTTCCGCATCGATCAGCGCGGCGAGTCCACGTGCAAGGTCCCGGCTCAGCATCAAGCACGGTCTGGTTGTCCGCCCTCGATATCTGTAGCCACAGGATCTGCTACACGTCGTATAAGGGCTCTTGGGGCTGATCGGACCGTCGACAACGAACGTAGCACCGCAGACCGGGCAGATGCGGCATCCCGTCCCCGAGCCGAGATTCTTATCAGGCTGCCGCGATTCAAGGCTAGCTAGCACTCCCAAGATATTGCGTGGCTCATAAAGCGAGCGACTCTTGGTGCACAGGTGAATTAGACCACCCCGTAACTCCGGGTGGTGCATCTTGAGATCCGCCCTCAAGGCGGCACCAATTACACCGCGGCGATTCAGTGCCTTACTCATGCCCAGCAGTTCGGATCGCCAAAGCGGGTCGTAAAGGAATTGGCGTCGCGCTTGAGCGTCTTGCGCTGCGTCCAGAAGAAGGGCCGCGATTGGCTTCTTGATCTCCAACAGCGGGTACATCTGCCGCAACAACGAGATGGCCGCCGACCCGAAACAGCGCCACATGTACACCGGCGCGTACCCTTCTTTTGGTGTGTGCCGAGCGACAACGGCGCCAACCGCGGTGCGCTCGGCAATCCACTTGATAATGCTGCGATCGGTGTTGGGGATGGTCACAACTGTGATCAACGAGCGACTTGGGTTAGAAGACTCGGTCGCAAAGGCACTCCCCTCGCCATCGAAGAACTGGGCAATAGTCCGAAGGTCGGCCTTCCCCAAGGTGAGGCAGTGTTGGCCGGGAGTAACTCGCGCCCGTAAGGCGCAGCGTTTGCTGCAATATCGTTTAGTTTTCCCGGGAAGCCGTTGTCCGGCTGAATCCCGACCACCCACCTCGAACGCTTTCCCGCAGAAAAGGCACTCGCGGGTCTCTTTCTTGGAACCGCGATCAGAACGAGCTCGACCGATCTGGCCGACGTACCGGCACTTGTTCGAGCAGTGCCGCCGCCCTCTGGCCACGTCGTCCACGGTTGCCGGGTAGGACTTGGCGCAAATTCTGCATTCCAGCCATTCGGACTTCTTCCAAGGCACCGCGTTCAGAGTTTACGTCCGGCGGCTACCTCACGAGGCGGAGTTCATTACCAGCGTTGTCTGTTTGCCTACCGTTTCGCCGCGTCAAGCAGTGTCGATTTGGTTCAGCACCGCTGTAGCGGGTACGAGTTCGTGCGGTGGGCTCACCCTCACGGTCGGGGCTCGTTGGGTGGGTGCAAACGCATCAAGGGTGGCGGTGATCACCTCTGTCAACTGCCGAACTCGGTCCTCGGCCGCCTGCTTAGTGATCCTCTTCTGGCTCCTCGACGCTCCTGGCAGCAGGATTCATGACACAGAACACAACGAGTATGGCAAACTGGATGATTTCGCTGAACTCGTCATTTGAGGAGCAACGTTCGAAGGGTGGGAAACCCGCCCGGGGGCGGCTGTTTCGGAAGCGTCTCGCGCCCGAGTTCCTTCTAGGAATGCCCGTATACTCACTGCGGAACGTATCGGGTCGTAATAGCCTGTCTGCAAGTACCGAATAGGCCAGCTTGTACTGATTTCCGCGAGGTCCCACCCGGCGCACGGAAGGCGTCCTTCGTCCCGAGCGTGGCCCTCTGAGTCTCACGCCTGCTGCCGACGATCTCTCACACCCCTGTGCTGGTCGGAGATAAGTTGGCGGTGGCCTGAAAGACGTGGTTAGTTAGACTTAAAGGGATTCGGGAGGAGTTGGAAGCCCTGGAGGCGCCGGTCATCGACCGGGCCGCCTTTGAGCGGATCTTCGGCGTGCGGCGCCGCCGCGCGATTCAACTGATGTAGCATTTCGGCGACCGGCAGAGCAGCCAGGCGCTGCTGGTGGACCGGCGGGAGCTGCTCCGGCAGGTGGAGGCACTGGAGGCCGGCGCAGAATCGAATCGCTGGACAAGCTGCGGCGCCATCGTAAAGCCGCCGCCGTCACGCGAAGGACCGGCTGGGCCAGTGGGGCCAATTGGTTGGTATTTCAACCTAGGCTGAAAGAGGCCGGGGTGGGAGCAGCCCCGCCTTAACATCCCAGAAAGCTCCGTAGCCTCTCCGTTATCCGCTCGCACGCCCGCCCATCGCCATAAGGATTGTGCGCCCGGGCCATGGTTGCATAGGCTGCCGGATCGTCCAGCAGGCGCGTGCACTCCTCGAGGATGGTTTCCTTCCGGTTGCCCACCAGCCGCGCCGTGCCGGCCTCGACCGCCTCCGGCCGTTCGGTGGTCCCGCGCATGACCAGTACGGGCTTGCCCAGCGAGGGC
>JAJFUV010000317.1 GCA_021372245.1 Terriglobales bacterium | reverse complement strand
TGGCTGAGGAGGGCTTGGTGGTTCTGAACCACCACCGTGGCTTCGCCGTGCCGTGCCTTGGCTGGAAGGATCTGGAGCAGATCGCCCAGGCGCGCCGCCCGCTGGAGGTACTGGCGTTGGAGTTGGCCAGAGAACACGTCCATCCAGCGGATATCGACCGCTTAACGCAACTCAAGGAACAGTTGTTGACGGCGTTCAGGACAGCGGGAATGCGGGTGTGCGCAACGCCGGATCAAGCTTTCCACTCGCTGATCTGGGAGTTGAGCGGGAACCCGTGGCTCCAGGCTGCGTTGAGGCGGCTATCGCAACCCTATTTTGTTTACGGGAGCGCTTTCAACCTGGGACGCCAGGATCATTCTCCCGAGTCGATGGACGCAATACATCGGCGCTACATCGACTACCTGGCGCGCCGGACCTCAGAGTCGGCCGCGGATTGTGTGGACTTCCATTTGAATCTCGGATCACTCGCCGCCGAGTCAGCGCGGGTCGAGGAAAGCTAGCAACCGCACACCGTTCGCCTGGCAGCCTCAGCAAAGCGCGTTCGACGACGCACGATTCTTCCGCTCAAGCTGATCTATTTGCGGGTAGTGCAACCTGAGTAGTGAAGAAACACGCGGGCTGTCCCCCGATCCACGATCCTACCGCCGGCCAGTCGCGAGACAACGCGCGGGTAACGGTCTATTTCTTTGTCAGTTTTCGCTTTTGGCGCCGAAGCAGGTACAGGCCCAGAAAGGCGGTCGCAAACAGGAACAGGATCGCTGCTAGGAGCGTGTGATTCATCGTCAGACCTCCGGTCAACAAATCGTACCTTAGTGGAGACACTTTAGAAAAGGCGTAGGTTCACAAAAAAGCCCGCTCCACAAGATGAGCGGGCGTAGGGGGCCAGAAGGTGTACCAGGTCGGCATGGCGCAGAGTCTATCTCTCTAGAAAGACTCATCTTTCCACTTTCACACCCTTCATCTATCGAAATATTTCAATATGGAAGAAATCGGGTTGACTTGGGGATTGACTCAGGCCGACTATATTCAGATATCATGAAAACACTTCAGAAGGTCGGCCTGTACACCGCATTACTTATATTGATCGCGAGTGGCACGGTCGCATTCGCGCAGGACTACCGTGCCAAGGTGCAAGGAATTGTCACCGATACGACGGATGCGTCCGTCGCCGGTTCCACTGTAATCCTTTTCAATACCGCTACCGGCGTCTCCGCTACGAGGACGACCGGCATGAATGGCGGTTTTCTCTTTGATAACGTCGAACCGGGAACGTACCGGATTTCCGCGGAACTGCAGGGATTTTCACGCCAGGTCCGGGAGGGCGTGCTCGTTCAGACACGCGCCGACGTCACCATCGACTTCAAATTGAAGCCGGGCGCCGTTGTGGAATCGGTGACGGTGAACGCAGTCGCCCCGACTCTTCAATTCAACACCAGCACGCGGGAACTGACGGTTGACCGGAAGATGCTTCTGGATCTTCCGGTGAAAGCCCGAAATCCGTTCACGCTGGCCACGCTGGATCCCGCTGTCGTGAATCGTTACACGGCCGCGGATCGCAATCCGTTTTACATGTGGTCGTCTGCCCAGATCGATGTGGGCGGCAACACCACGATGAAGAATGACCTGCTGCTGGACGGCGCTCCGATCCAGCTCGGCCCCAAGGGTTCGTACGCGCCGCCGATGGACGCGGTGCAGGAATTTTCCGTGCAGCAGAACTCCATTGATGCGGAGTTCGGACACTCCGCCGGCGGGGTCATGTCCGTTTCCGTCAAGTCCGGAACGAACGAAATCCATGGCACGGCCTACTATTTCGGCCGCAATCCAGCCCTCAACGCGGTTCAGAACCCGATCACCCGGACGAAGAATTTCACCCGCAACCACATCTGGGGCGGCACCGCCGGTGGGCCGATTCGCAAGAATAAGCTGTTCACGTTCTTCGCTTACGAGGGGTGGCGAATGAAGTCGCCGAATACCAGCATGATGACGCTGCCGACCAGTCTGGAGCGCACCGGGGACTTCTCGAAGACGCTGAACAAGGCCGGCGCACCGGTCACCATTTACGACCCGACCACGACCATACTGGACGTATCCACAAACACTTCCCGCCGGACGCCATTCGCGGGGAACCTCATTCCTGCCAGCCGGATCGATGCGACCGCCAAAAAGACGATGGCGGACATCTGGGGCCCCAACAATGCGGGCGACGATCCGTCTGGGTCCAACAATTTCAAGGTGTCCTATGCGTGGCCGGTCAACAACTGGAACCTCACGAACCGGACGGACTGGAATATCAGCGACCGGCTGAAAGTCTTCGGCCGGTACTCGATATTCAAGACCGTCCTGGACACGGACAACTACACACCGAACCAATCGCGCGCGATGACCAGCGACAACGGCGGCATCATGGATGCCTACAACGGTGCCGGGGACATCGTCTATACCGCCAGCTCAAGGACGGTTTTCAACTTCCGCGGCAGCTACACGCTGACCCACGACGACTATTCCGCCCCGAAGTATGCGGTCGGAGAACAAGGACTGCAGGAGTTCTGGCCGAATAACCCTTGGTACAAGTCCTACCTGGAAAACATGCCCGCGATCTATTATCCGCAGCTCACGATGACGGGGATGGGCAGCAGGTCCTTCACCTTCGGCAAGGCGAACTACTGGGTCGGCCATCCGAACCAGTATGCGTTCAGCGGCAAGATGTCGCACGCTCGCGGATCCCACTACCTGAAGGCCGGGGCCGAGTACCGCAAGTTCATCAGCGAGGGCATCTACCCGAACTTCATGAGCTTTTACTTCTCGCAGACCAACACGGCCGACAGCTACCTGAAGCCGAATACGAACATCTCGGGTAACACGTGGGCCTCGTTCCTGCTGGGTGCGCTCGATCCGAGCAGCACGTCGGTCAGCAAGTACCCCTATCAATCGATGCGGTATCCGTACATCGGCGGTTTCGTGCACGACGACTGGAAGCTCAACCGCAGGGTGACGGTCAACCTTGGTCTCCGCTACGAATGGGAGTCGGGCCCTTACGATCAGAACGATCAGTTCTCGCGCTACCTTGACCTTACGGTCCCGAACACGCTGATGCAGCAAAATACGCCAAGTATGCCTGCAGACGTTCTGGCGCTGTCCACGCCGAAATACAACGGGGCCTGGATTTTCACCGATTCCAATAACCGGAAGGCGTACATCAGCCAGAAGAACATCTTTCTGCCGAGGGCGGGCGTGGCGATTCGCCTCCGCGACAACGCCGCGCTCAATATCGGTTTCGGGCGCTATGCGTCGCTCGGTTCGATGCAGGCGAACACCATGTCGCGCACCAATTATTTCTCCGGCTTCAGCGCGATCTCGACTCCGCTCGCCGCGGTGCAGGGAATTCCGCAGACCTACCTTGCCGATCCGTTCCCAAGCGGTGTAAACCCACTGCAAGCTACGGTCGGGAAGAGCTACGGCGCGTACACGAACCTGGGGAACACGGTGCGCTTCTTCGATCAGAACTACCGGGCCCAGATCAACGACCGCGTCAATATCGGCATAAAGACCGAGATCCCCCTGCACTTCACGGTGGACGCCACCTGGTTTATGAACTTCGGGCGTCATGTACAGCACGACAACGTCGACCAGAACCTGGCGGACCCGAATCTGTACTACACGTACAAAGCGAAGCTCGCCGTGGCGGTGCCGAACCCCTTCTACAACTACCTGACGCCGGCGACGTTCCCGGGCAGCCAGCGCAATGCGGCCAGTGTCACCAAATGGTCGCTCTTGCGGCCGTATCCTCAATACGGCAGCATCTACATGAATCAGGTTGGCGACTGGCGCTCACGCTACCAGGCCCTCCAATTGCGGCTGCAGCGCACCTATTCGTCGGGAGCCAGCATCCTGGTCGCTTACAATTACAACCAGGAGAGGAACGAGGCATATTTCAATGACGTCCAGCAGTATGTAAACCAGGTGTTCTGGCAGGGTTCCAGCAACCCACGCCACCGCCTGAACATCGCTGGCAGCTACGATATTCCCGTTGGCCGCGGGCGCAAGATCGGTAGCGGCATGCATCCGGTCTTCGACGCAGTCGTTGGGGGCTGGCAACTGAACGGCATCTATAGCTTCCGCTCCGGCACAATCCTGACGTTCCCCAAAGCGAATGTGTCCGGTGACCCCGCAATCGCAAACCAATCGCCTTCCCAGTGGTTCAATACGGCTGCCTTCAGTATTCCGGATACGTACACTCCGCGTTCCAACCCGTACATTTATGCCGGGATCAACGGGCCGCTGTTCTGGAATCTGGACGGGACCGTCTCCAAGAAGTTCCGGGTCACTGAGCGGTCCTCTCTGCAATTCGCATTTGAAGCGTATAACCTCACCAACTCGTTCATGTGGTACGATCCCGGCCTGACGGTAGGGTCGGCGACGTTCGGCCGTTTGACGGCACAGGCCACTGGCAATCAGGGTCGCGAGATGCAATACACCCTGCGCTTTACCTTCTGATCGGGAACGCTGCAAACCTTGCCGGTTGAACTTCGGGCCGGCTCTCGGAAAGATAACCCGAGAGCCGGCCCTTCCTTTTGAATCGGTGCTGCATCCGGGGACGGCGCGGAGTGGTCCTGCGGAGCCATTAGTTTCAATACGCACAAATCGACGGCCAAAAGTTTGACGGGTCCGGCTCGTTTTGCTAATTTCAGGTTTCTCGCGCTGCGCTCAGGTCGCTCTATGTTTACAACCGACGTTCGAGCTGATCAGAACCGGACAGGTCCATCCGGCTCTAGCCCTCAGGGAATCACCAGAGTCGTTTCAATCGACGCCCTGCGCGGCTTCGATATGTTCTGGCTGATGCGCGGGTATGGAGTGATCGTCGCCGCGGCGGCTCTGGTCAGCCCGCAATGGGGCGCCGCCGTATCCGCCCAGATGGAGCACTCGATGTGGATCGGCTTCACCTTTTGGGACTTCATCGCTCCACTGTTCCTGTTCGTCATCGGGCTGAGCATGCCGTATTCGTTCAGCAAACGGCTTGAGCGCGGCGACAGTCGCAAGGACCTCTACTGGCACATTTTGCGCCGCACCGTCATTTTGATCCTGCTCGGATGGGTGATGAGCGGTTGGCTGGGCTTGAATTTTCCGCTGCGCATAACGGGGGTTTTGCCGCGGATAGCACTGTCGTACCTGATCGCGGCGCTGATCGTCATGGGCACCGGAGTCCGCGGGCAGATCCTGTGGACAGTGGGTATCCTGCTCGGCTACTGGGCCGCGATGGCATGGATTCCGGTGCCGGGATTCGGAGCGGGCACTTACTCGATGCAGGGCAATCTTTCGGGGTTTCTGGATCGCCTGTTGCTGCCTTCCCAGGTGAGATGGTGCTGCGCTGAGTACGCCAAATTCGGCGATTTCTGCGGCGTGCTCGGCACGTTCCCGTCCGCGGCTACGGTGATGCCCGGAGTGTTGTGCGGCCATCTGCTCCGTTCCTCGGTGCCGGTGACGAAGAGGCTCCTCGTCTTCTGGGCCGGGGGCGCCGCCGCGGTGGGCCTGGCGCTGCTCTGGAACATGGTGCACCCAATCATCACGGCGCTCTGGACGAGTTCGTATGTGATGTACGCCACCGGCTGGAGCATGATGCTCTTCGGGCTGTTCTATTGGATCATCGACGTTCGCGGATACCGCAAGTGGGCGTTTCCGTTCGTCGTGATCGGAATGAATGCCCTTACCATCTACGTGCTGCAGAGCCAGATCAAATTCGTCGACATCGCCAATATCTTCATGCGCGGAATCATCCGGCATTCGGGCACCTACGGCCCGCTGCTCACCTTCGCATCGACCCTGGCAGTCGAATGGCTGTTCCTGTTCTGGCTGTACCGCAAACGGATCTTCTGGAAAGTATAATCGGCACCCCAAGGAATGATGATGCGTTACCTGAAATCCCGACTCTCTCGGACTGCGATTCCCTTCGTTCTATCGATCCTGCTGCTGTTCGGTGGCGGGCTTTCGGGCGCCGAACTCAAGGCGGGATTCGGGCGGCGTCAGATCACGCCGCCGCTTCCGATTCTCTTGGCCGGTTTCGAGAACCGCAAGAAGCCGGCCGGGAACGTGGCGAACGACATCTGGACCAAGGCCCTGGCGTTTGAGGACCCCGGCGGCCCAAAGGTCATCCTCATCACGATCGATGTCGCAACCATGCCCAAGGCGATGTCCGACATGGTGGCCGAACGGGTAACGTATCGCCAGGGGATCGATCGTTCGCGCCTCGCGATCAACGTCTCTCACACCCATTCGGGACCCGCGCTCGAATGGCCGGCACACACTGAGCGGGAAATGATGCTGCGCATCGAAGCATACCGGAACAGGGTCATGGATGCCATGGTGGAGGCTGCCTCGGATGCGGTTCAGGACCTTCAGCCCGCCCGGATCTCCTACGGAACTGGAAAAGTGGAATTCTCTCACAATCGGAGGCAACGCCTGCCCTCCGGAGGCTGGGTTTTCGGAATTGATCCCAATGGCCCTGTGGACCAGACCGTCCCGGTGGTGAGGGTATTCAGTCCGGCTGGGAAGCTGCGCGGCGTGCTGTTCGGTCTTTCCTGTCATCCATCCGTGCTGACCTACGAATTCTATGTCGTCAGCGGCGACTACGCCGGTATCGCGCAGGCTGCCTGGGAGAAGGCGCACCCCGGCGCCACCGCCATGTTCATGCAGCTTTGCGGCGGCGATCAGAACACCTATCCACGGCGGAAGATGGAGTTGGCTGAGAAGTACGGCCACGAGTTGGCCACCGAAGTGGATCGCGTGATGGCGTCGCCGATGAAACCGGTTCGCCCGCCGCTCAAGGCCGCCATGCTCACGACGGAGCTGCCCTTTGCGCCGTTTTCGCTGGCAGGTTTCGAGCAGCGGACGAAGGATCCCGATGAACTGGTCCGCAGCCATGCGGTGAGGATGGTCAAGCAGTACGAATCGGGAAATCCGCCGCTGCCGGCGCTGCCCTACACCATGCAGGCCATCCAGTTCGGCAAGGACCTCACCGTCCTGGCAATGAACGGCGAGGTCGTAGTCGACTACGCTCTGCGCGTCAAGAAGGAATACGGAGCGGACGGCATGATCGTAGCCGGCTATACGAACGACCGCCCGTGCTACATCCCGTCTTTGCGTGTCCTCAAAGAGGGTGGGTACGAAGCCCGGGATAACATGCTCATGGATCCGTGGCCAGGCTCTTTTTCCGGCCAGGTGGAAGAGATCATCTTTACGGGGATCCGGAAGTTGATGCAAACCGTGGGCCGCGCTCCCGTGCACTAACGCCACGCGCGAAACCGGACGGAAGCGCTCGCGCCATGCCTCGACGGCCTCCGGGCTGTCCCGGCCCTAAACCTGCAGCGAGTGCAGGTATGGATAGCTCTCTTTGAGGGCGTCCATTCCCATTTCGACGAAGTAGTTCTTCACCCCGCCTTTCTTCGCCGCGGCGAACAGCGCTTTCCAGTCGACCCCTCCTTGCCCCACCGGCACCAGGCGCTTCTCGGCGGCGGACCAGTCCATCAGATGTAGCGAAATGAATCTCCCCGCATATTTCTCGAACAACGGCGGAGCCGCGAAACCAAGCCTGATCACCGACACCTGGAACTGGTTCTTGACCAACTGCGGATCGAACGTCTTCATGAGCGCGTCAAAAATCAGGACGCCATCGATCTCCTCGAACTCCCCGTCGTGGTTGTGGAAGCCGAGCTGGATTCCCGCCTTCTTCGTCTTCTCGCCAAGCAGGTTCATCTCTTCGGCGGCCCGGACCCATTCGGCCATCGTCGCGCCCTTCGGCATGCCGAGACTCGCGATGATCATCTGCTTCATGCCCAGTGCCTTGGCGAAGTCAATCCGTCCCTTGGTGTCTTCCTTCATTTCCGAAAACTGGAAGTGCGAACTCACGCAGCGCAGTCCCGCCGACTCGATTACATCGCGCAACTTACCGGGCTTCATTCCAACCAGCGAACCGAAACCCGAGTTGGCGTAGCCCGAAGGTGAGCACATCTCCACCGTCTTGTACCCCATGGCGGCGATTTGCTTCAACGTGCCCGCAAAATCTTTCGCAATCAGGTCCCTGACCGGATAGACTTGAAAGCCTACCGGCAGGTTCAGAGGATCTGCTTCTAATTTGAGCGACAGGCATCCGGCTGCTGCCGCCCCGGCACATACAAAATTGCGTCTCGTCATGATTCTCCTCATTACAATTCAGGCTCCCATCCCTTCCGGTATTCGCGCGCCAGGTACTGGTTCGCTTCCGGCAGATTCGTGATTTTCACCGCATCGGCATCGTACTTCAGCCGGCGGCCCGTGCGCAGGGCAACGGCATAAAGGTTCACGGCCTCCGAAATCGGACCCGCGTTGAGGAAGCACCCGGGCGACTGCTTCCCGCCCTTGCATGCGGCGACCCATTGGCGCATGCCGGGCGACATCACGCCAGGATCGCGGCGACGCTTCGGGGGCGGCTCCGGAACCTGATACGCGTGCATCCGGCTTGCCGGAATCAGTTGCGGTTCCTCCACGCGGAAACCCGCCAGGATCTTGCCCTTGTCGCCGACGAACATCATCCCTTCGGGCGGTAGTTCCTTGCCGTCCTCATCGAGTTCCTCCGACGTGGGGGGCCTCATCCCGCCGTCGTACCAGATCAGGTCCACGGCGGGGCGCTCCCCGCGCGCCGGGTACTTGAAGCGCACCGTGCTGGCAATCGGGAACGAATAATCGTTCTTGATCTTCCTTGATGTGTTGCCGTTCATCTGGCACTGGTGGCTCAGCATCGGTTCAATGCTTGTGGGCCCGGAGAGTTCCAGCGCGTTGAAGACCGTCCACAGGCTGTAGTGGCCCATGTCCGCCATCGAGCCGCCGCCGAAATCGTACCAGCCTCGAAACACCATGTGCGTGTAGTCGGGGTGGTATGGCCTGTCCGCCTCCGGTCCCAGCCACAAATCCCAATCGAATCCGCGAGGCACGGGAGGCCTGTCCGCGGGAATCGTCGCGTACTGCGGCCACACGGGGCGGTTCGACCAGTTGTGCACCTCCCGCAGCTTCCCGATCGCGCCGTCTTTGATCCAATCCAAGACCGGCCCCATCGAGCCGTTCGCGTCCCACGGCAGGAAGTATGTTGCCACACCCGTGCGGCGGGCCGTCTCGATCACCAGCCGCGCTTCCTTCAGCCGGTTCGCCAGCGGCTTGTGCACCATCACGTGCTTGCCCCTCTTCATGGCCGCGATGCTGATCACTCCGTGCAGGTGATCCGGCGTCATGATCCTGACAGCGTTCAGGTCCTTCTCCTCGTCCAGCATCTCGCGGTAGTCCGCGTAGGCGGAGCAGCCTTTGTAACCGCTGCCCGGCCGTTCCTTCGCGTAGTAGGCCTCGACCACTTCCTTGCCGGCGTCCCGGCCGCCAGGGATCACGTCCTTGCCGGCGCTCCAGTTTGGCTTCCCGATGGCGCGGCGGATGGAGTCGCGCAGCGACGTCTCCGACCAGTCACGGTACCCCACGGCGTGCTTGCTCGGATCGCACACGGAAACGATCTGGATTTCCGGCAGCGCCAACAGGGGCAGCATCTCGCGCAGGCCCTCCGTCCCGGTCCCGATGTAACCCAGAGTGATCTTGTCGCTGGGGGCAACAGTTCCCTGCCCTCCCAGCACGTGTCTCGGAACGATAGTGAAGGCAGCCGTCGTGGCTGCGGCTCCCATAAACTCGCGGCGGTTCTGCTCGGCGCTCATCAGTCTCCCTTTCGGATGGTAAAGGTCACTAGGCAATATACACCTAATCGCCTCCGATGTATTCATTTCGGCAGCGGGAATTTGACGTAAGATAATCCAGAGTCTTCAAGAGAGGAGTGCGAGATGGAGAATACCGTGAAATCGTTTCGATCGGTCGCTGTGTTGCAGGGTACCGCCCGGCGGCGCTCTTTCATCGGTTCGCTGGTCAAAGCCTTGGGGCTGGGTTCGCTGTCCGGAGCTGCGTCCGGAGCCGCACCTGCCCCGGTCCACAGGTGGGACGAGATGACAGCCTCGGATCTCACGGCGGCGCTGGAACGGAAGTCTCTGGTGTACGTACCCATCGGCACGCTGGAATTCCACGGCGTGCATCTGCCCCTGGCCACAGACGCCATTCACACGCAGGAGTTCTGTCTCGCCGCTGCGGCCCGAACCGGCGGCGTTGTGCTTCCGCCGAGCCATTGGAGTCCCCACGGCCATGAGAAATGGCCTGGAAGCATGCTCATTCGCGAGGAGACCTTCCGGGCGCTGATGACGGACGTGTACACGCGTCTTGCCGAACAGGAAATCCGGTGGGTCGTCGCCTGCGCGGGCCACTGGCCGGCCAGGCTGGAGCCCATTCTCCGCGAGATCGCCGCCTCAGTGATGGAGCGCTTCCCGAAGACGCGCATTCTCGTGCTCGGCCCCTGGTGTCATCCCGTGGATACCTCGGTGGACCATGGCGGTAAGAAGGAAACCGCCCTGATGCTGGCCTTGCGGCCCGGTTTGGTCCACATGGAACGCCTGGACAAACCCGAGGCATTCCGGGGTGTCGGAAAGGACGCTGTGGAGGGCACGGCACGTTTCGGAAAGGACTTCTTCGAGGCGGAAGTGAAGAGATTCGTCGAACTGCTGGGAAAGGCCATGCAAGAGTCTTGATAGAAAGAGGTGAAACGTTATGAAGGAGAGACACGCACCTGTGGTATCCACGCCCCCGCGGATCTCGCGCAGGCGTTTCGTGAATTCGGCGGCCGCGGCTGGCTGCATTGCTCAGGGATTCGTCGCGACAGGGCAGACAAAGCCGGTGAAACCCGACCTGGCCGCCTCAGTGCAGATGCAATTCATGCGTCCGAGGCAATTGGAGAAAGCGTTGCGCGAGTTCCCCGTGGTCTATGTGCCGTTCGGATTGATCGAATGGCACGGATTGCATCTGCCGCTTGGAAACGACGCGCTGAAGGCCCACGCGATTCTGGTGAAGACGGCGGAGCAGTTCGGAGGGGCCGTCTATCCGCCCGTCTACTTCCACGACGGTTTCCCCAAGGAGTCCCTGGTGCCCGTTCTCACACACCTGTTTCAGCGTCTGAAGAAGATGGGGGTGCGCGTGATCATGGGCGTCTCCGGCCACAACGTGCAGGGACAGATCGGCATGATCAATCAGGCACTGGAGCCTGTGGTGGCCGATGGCACTGTCAGGGGAATCGGGCTGTGGGAGATCACGTTAAGCAAGTCCGCCGAATCCGGCACGGACCACGCCGCCAAGTGGGAGACGTCCAACATGATGTTCTTCTATCCCGAGTTGGTCGATCTTTCAGCCCTGGGGGATGGCCCCCTGGCTCCGAATATGAAGCCGCCTGACGGCATCGGGGGGCTGGATCCGCGCAAATATGCTTCCGCGGAAATCGGACGGCGCAACGTGGAACTCGCGTCGCGCGCTATTGGAATGAAAGCAAAGGATTTACTTTTGTCTCTACCCGAAGATCAGCGGGCGTTCAAGCTTCCGGCGCTTCGTCCCGGACATTGGTGGGCCATCTGAGAGGACGGATTCCTTGCCTCCCTATAAATGCAAAGCGCTGCGCGCCGGACGGGCCCTTTCGTCCAAGCGCGCAGCGCGTGAAGAACCGCGAGGAGAAGGTTGACTTAACTTTTCCGGAACCGCCGGACTAAAGGCAGCGCCGCCAGTGCGCCAAAGATCAGGAACGCAGTCGCCGGTTCGGGGATAGGCTCCGCGAGGAAACTTGCGGAGAAAGTAGTGTTCACCGAGCCAGCGCCCGCAAGCGTCTGGAGAACTTGCTGGTAATTCATGCCGGCAAACTGCGCCGTGTATACGCCAGTGAAATTGGAAACCGGAATTCCCGACTGGTAGATAATGCCACCTAACGTCATTGACACTTGCGATGAACTGGCCGTCAGGTTTGTCAGGTTGAACGGAGATTTCGGTGGCGGAAAGGTCGGTGTGCAGTTCTGCCCTGATGCTGGAGCAGCACCGCACAGCGCGTCACTATAAATCCCTTGGTTAATGTATTGGAGTTCGAAGCTGAGAGTGGGATCGGCAGACAGAGTCAGGAAATCCAATACCGGAGGCCAAGCCACACCCGCGGGATTGCTAAGGGAGTTCAGGTCCAGCATCACCCCTGTCCCACCAAGTCCCAAGAAACTCCCCGTGGACGTCCCGACCACCACGATGCCCGAGGTGCCGCCTAGCGGCGACCAGTCCATTGTCGTACCAGTGACGGTAACATCACCGGTGATGTTCAACACTCCCGAGATCGGCCCGGCCGCAACCGGCGCAGCCAGGAACAAGGCAATGGCTAGACATACTACTGCATACTTCGCTGTCAGAAGTCTCATCGTGCGCATCCTCGCAGATTAGAGTCTAACCGGAGTCCTGGTACGGGTCAAGGTTAATCTTATGCTTCTACTAGGGGTTTGGTACTATGACTGTTCAGCTCACCGGTGGCCGCCGCCATGGCAATTGCCTTCTCATGAACCTTCTCCGGCTCCGGAATGGGATGGCTCGCAGCCGGCTGGTAGCGGCCCGGAGCCAGGATACCCGCCGGGTCCAGGGTACGCTTGAGCATTCCGATGAAGTTGCCATACCCGGTGCGGCTGTCCATCTCCGACATGCCCTGCACTCCCAGGCGATAGGGAGGATAGCCGTATTCACGCAGGCTGTGTACCAGTTGTTTGTAGCACGCCATGGCGCGCTCGTCCTCGCCAGGAACGTCGCGGTCGTAACTGAGGCTGATGACGCAGCACATGCTCCGTTCGGTCAGCATGGTTATGGAAACGATGGGCTCGAAGCCATTCGAGAGTGTCGTCCGGTTGACCAGGTCCATCAGCCGGGTGGCGTGTCCGCCTTCCGCTGGCAGCGTGGGCGAGCACCAGAGCAGGCCGCAACCATCCCGGTCCGGATCGCCATCCTCGGGAGGCGCTGTCTTCTTCCGCCAGTACGAACTCTTGATGGGGGCATTCGTGGGAATGCCTTTCATGAGGTCGTAGACCGGGTAGAGCAGTTCCAGCGTCTTGCTCAGGTCCCAACCCGTGAGGAGACGGAAAGGTCCCGCAACGCGGCCCGCCCAACGGAGCTTCCGGTCATCCAGGAACTCGATGCGGCTCACCTTGCCGGCCAGCGCTCGCTTCACCAGGCGCCGCGCTTCGGCCACCTGGGCACGGGTACCGTACAGACCGCCTGAGCCATTCCAGTAGCCGAAATTCAGTTCGCGCCTGAAGCGGGCCATTTGTTCGGGCATCAGGGGCGTTCGTCCGCCCGTCTCCGCCCAAGGGTACTGGCGAATGCCGGAGAGGACTTTGTAATCGTTGCCGATGTGAGAGGCGCTGCGCAGAACCCCACTCAGCCGCAGGGGGCGAAGCGCGTCGATAAGCGGCGCCAGCCCATCCTCCTCGTCGCAGCGGAAAAAGAAGGCTTGGAAGTATTCCGGCGCGGGCATCAGCCAGATGGTCATGCGCGTGACGATGCCCAGGCTGGACTGCGAGAACAGCCCGTCAATGCTGGGACCGAAACCCCAACGGTGTACAGCCGCCGTGGCGGCGCCGGGGAACCGGGAGAAGCCGGTGTCCACAACCTCCCCGTTGGGCAGAACCACCTCCAGGCCGCACACGTACGAGAAATGGTCGCCATAGGGCGTATGGCCGAAGCCCCGCTCCATCACGTTGCCGATGAGGCTGCAATCGGTGCTGGCGCCGGTAGCGTCCAGCCAGAGACCGGATTTGCGTTCCCGCAGGAATTCGAGAAGCTGACGCTGCGTGACGCCGGGCTCCACCGTGGCATAGGCCAGATCTTCGCTGAAATCCAGGATGCGGTTCATGCGGCCGAGGTCCATCAGCACGCAGCCGTCGCTTGCCGGCACGCGCGAACCGTACCCCCAGTTCTTCCCGCTGCTAACAGGATGAACGGGGACTCCATGCCGGGCCGCGATCCTCAGGCATTCCCGAACCTGTTCGCGGTCCCTCGGACGGATCACCGCGGGGACGCTTTGCGTGGTCAGGAATGTAGCCGTGCCGGCGCTGTTGAGAGTGGCGGTGTCCCGCACAACGAACTCCGCACCGATAGCGGCGGCCCAGTCCGAGCAGGCCGCGTTCAGACGGCCGTCAACCGGGGTTTCATGGTCCTTTGTGAGGGCCTGGGCCAGAGCGGCCAGGTCCGGCGTGGAACGGCTCATGGGATGGACCTCTGTGGGCTTGTATTTGGGAGTACTGATAATGGGAACGGAAGAGAACGATGCTTCGAGTTCCGCGACACATTCCCGGTACCGCTCGTCCGGGAAGCGGGAATCGAAGCCCAGAATTTCCATTACGCACCCGTAGGCCGGGTCGTAGTATGAGGGTAGTTCGCGGCCGGCCGCCCTCAGCGACCCGCCGCCGATTCTCCGAAGGATGGTAGATGAGAAGTGCCGCTGCGTGACTGTGCCCACGCCGATGCAGCCGCCAAGAACCCTCGCCAGGGCGTAGGTGGAAAGGGCGATGTGCAGGGCTGCCGTTGTGTTGCGCAATTCATGCCCGAGCGCCCATCCCCCCACCTCGACATAGGGCACGCCCAAGTGCCGCGCCAGCGCCATTTCGGCGTGTACCGCCTCCCGCAACGCCTCCCCCCAGACCGGATCACGAGCCAGTGCACTTCTGGCCACACCCAGTTCCTGGAAGGGAATATCGTTGCTATGAGGAAGGTATCGGGCGCAGCCGCACACGCGGCCGTCTCCATCAGCCGCCAGAATGTGCCAGCTCTCGAGATCCGCCAGCGCCTGATGCCGGCCGTCCGCGGTGAGTTCCCCGCTCTGCACGGCCCCGTCTTCCAGGTAGACTTTGCCTCGCAGCCGCTGCAGCTCTCCAAGGTAATGACCGTAGTGCTCCGCCTCGCACCGGTGCAAACGCGCCCCGGCGGGTACTTTCTGGACGGAAGGTGCCAGGAGCAGAATGCTCCACTTGGCCCCCCCTTTCGACCAGGACAGGCGTCGCAATTCGCCGTTACTCCTTTCGGCGCGGCTGTGGTTGACAGAACCGCGATGGCCTCGAAGGCTCACAAACAAGTCAGACTATCGGGTGAAACGATCCGCATGTTCTATCGGCCATTTCAGGGATTCCCTTTAGTGAGGCCTACAGTGAAGGTCGTGTCCACTTAGCCCTCGACTTTGCGGATCGGCCTGGTAGGAAGAACCGCAATCCAGGAACACTCCCGGCCCTGTCTGTTAAATACGGGCCGGATGTTGTCGCCCCGAGTGGCGGTCAACGAAATGAGTGCGGAAGACCTGCCCGCCGCGGACGT
Organism: Terriglobales bacterium; assembly: GCA_021372245.1. Classification (GTDB taxonomy): domain Bacteria; phylum Acidobacteriota; class Terriglobia; order Bryobacterales; family Bryobacteraceae; genus JAJFUV01. The sequence continues at coordinate 20,514 of JAJFUV010000317.1, read as the reverse complement.
GGCCGGAAGAACGGTCTAAGGGAGGAAAAGTGCAGGAACAGGGGAACAGCCTACATCCAACCCAAGTTGCAGGATATCACGAATACCGGAGCGCAACCGGGGGGCCTGCCCTCGCTAACGTTTCAAGGAGTTGAGGACGATCTACTCAGTAACACGCACATGGCTGAGCAACCCGGCTGCGAGGAGATGTTGGTCCAGTTCAACCATCTGATGGAGGAACTGCTGGGGGAAGGTCTGCACCGGAGCGTGTTCGAACGCTGGGAAATGGATCTCCTGCTGGACATCGAGAGCTGCCGCTTGAGCCGGTCGAACTGGGACAGAGTTCTGCGCCGGTACAAGCGCGCGGTCGAGCGCGGCATGAGGAAAGGGGCGCGCACCCCGCTGAAGCTCTCCGAGTACCTGGGGATGTCCAAAGCACGAAGGCTCAAAAGAAAGCCCGCCGCCACCGAGCGCCCCGAAGATCTCGATTTCAAAACCGGCACCCATTGAAACGTTCGCTGTCCGGCGCGGATGAAACTGGTAGCGAATAACCGCGACTGGCCGAAATGCACCACCATCGAGCGATGCACGACCAGCCCTCCCGAACGGTAAGCTCCATAAGATCAACAAATTGTCTCCTGGCATAAAACTTGCTCCTGAAGTCAAGTAAGAAAGAAGGAAGACAGAAATGAGATCGCGAAAAATCTACCTTCTGGCCCTGGCTCTAGCTTCTTGCCTGGCCGGGGTTGCCCCGGTATTCGCGCAGGAACCCGATTCTGAAGGCTCATCCAACACCGGATGGCGCAAAGTCGGCGATCCCGCCCCCGAGACCCAGGCGAATAGACCTGCGCCTGCGGCGGTACCGGCCCTGCCGCCACAATTGGTTCTGCCTGCGGGCACCTTCGTGATGGTGCGCGTGGACCAACCGCTTTCCTCGGATCACAACTATGCCGGTGACGCGTTTTCGGCGACGCTCGCCCAGCCGCTGATTGCGAACGGCTATGTCGTTGCGCGCCGAGGCCAGACTGTCGCCGGGCGCGTGGCCGAAGCCCAAAAGGCGGGCCGCGTACGAGGCCAGTCGCGGCTTGGCGTTGAGTTGACCGAACTCACGCTCGTGGACGGGCAGCAGATGCCGATCCAGACGCAGTTGATCCAATACTCCGGCGGCACTACGCGGGGACGCGATGCGACCGCCATCGCCGCCACTTCGGGCACGGGAGCGGCCATCGGCGCCATCGCCGAGGGTGGAGCCGAAGCGGGCATCGGAGCCGCTGCCGGCGCCGCGGCTGCCGTAATCGGTGTGCTGGTGACGCGCGGCCGGGCCACTGAGATCTATCCCGAAGCAACGCTCACGTTCCGGATCATGCAGCCGTTGACGATAGACACGGAGAGCTCCGCACTGGCCTTTCGTCCGGTGACTCAGCAGGACTACGAAACGCGGATGGTCGAACGCCGTCCCACACTGTACCGGCGAGCGCCTGGTTACTACTACGGGTATGGATATCCGTACATGTATCCGTACCCTTATTTCTACTCGCCGTTCTACTACGGTTACGGCTGGGGTCCGAGTTTCCATTTCTACTCCGGCCGGCACTTCTATGGCCACGGGGGCCATGGGCGCCGGTAGACCAGCGCCGGGACTACTTCAGCACCACCCTCCGCTCCTCTCCGTAAACCGAGAGGAGCGGATGCTTTACGACGGCCCGATACTCGTACGCTTCGCCCGCTTCCAGACCTTTGACCGTAACGGAGAAGAATCCGGGAACGCTGCGGCGAACAAAGGGCGTGGACACCCAAGGCAGGGTCCTTTCGTTAGTGTCCTGCCCTTTCAACGAGCGATATTGTAGACCCACTTCGAGCGAGGCCGCTCCAGCCAGGTCCACCAGTTCACCCGCGAGAGTAGTAACGCCGGAGGTAGAGTCCCACTTCCACCCTCCGGTCGCGACTTTTGGCGACTCGAGCGCGGGCTTCACATTCGTGATTTTCAGGACGACGGGATTGGGCCAAAAGCCGCTGGTGTACAAGCGCTGCGCGCGTACCGCCCTGATGTGCAGCCCACCGGCTTCCTGCTTCCACGTGGTTCTTGCGTCCACCTGAGGTTGGTATTCGATCAGTTCCCCGCTCTGCCCCAGCACGCTGACCTCGGTAGCCGCCGTGGCGCGCACGGACGCCAGGCGAATCTCCTTCCTTTCCGTGTACTTCCAGGGTTCGCGTACTGCCACGTAAACGGTGCCGGCGTCCTTCTTCTTCGTGAACCAATAGTTGCCCTCGTTGGTCACCACCCACGGCCGCACGCCGTAGATGGCCTCGCCGTTGATGAAGTTCCACAGCGCCATCTCGCGCAGGCGGTTCTCCTGTTCCAAGGGAATCTCGCCGTCCGGAGTAGGCCCGACGTTTAGAAGCAGGTTGCCGCCACGGGCTCGGGTTTCAATCAACATGCCGATCATCTGGGCGGCAGTCTTGTAGGGATCGTTGGTCGGACGGTAGTTCCATTCTTGACCCATCGTGAAGCAGGCTTCGAACGGTTCCACTGAAGGCGTCCCGGCGATGTGCTGCTCGGTAGTCTTCATGCCTCCGCTGGTGATCACCAGATCCGGCGCCAGACTCCAGACGTAATCGGTGAGCCCCTTGGACTGCCCGTCGAAAAACATAAGGTCTACGCGCCCGTAGTTGGACATCAGTTCCTTCAGTTGGGTCCTGGCATAGGCGAGGAGTTCCGGCTGCGATGGCGGCATCAACTCGGGGCGCCGGTCGATCATCTTGCCGTGCGCGTATAGCCAGTGGAAATCGTCGGCGGAAAAATAGAACCCGATCGCGATCCCTTGCTCGCGAAACGCTTTCACAACCTCCGCCAGAATGTCCCTCTTGAATGGCGTGTTCATGACGCTGAAGTCCGTGGTGGCGGTGTCGAACATGCAGAAGCCCGAGTGGTGCTTGGTGGTGAACATGACGTACTTCATCCCCGCCACCTTTGCGAGCCGGGCCCAGGCTCTCGGGTTGAACTTTTCGGGGTTGAAAGTTCGCGGCAGCTCCTCAACGTAACGCTTCAAGTAATCGCCGGAAGCGCCTGCCATCGAATGACTTATTACGACACCGAGCTGGCCGTCCATACTCCAGTGGATGAACATCCCGAAGCCCTGATCCTGGAACCACTCAAGCCGGTCTGGCCGGTTCGCGGGGGCTGGCTGCGCCGGCAAGGCAACGGCGCACGTCAATAGACAGATGATCCAGCAAGCGTTTGATTTCAAGGTGGCGCTCCTGATGGCTGGCGTTAGAACACCCCATCATTGTACGTGCTGAAGCGACACCTTGCGGCCGCGCTCACGCGGCACCATCATGTACTCGTTTCCTCGCGGATCAGCGCTTCTTCAAGATGCGCACGTAGGCGATGACGCTGTCCACCTGCGAATCGGTGAGCTTCGCGCGGTGAGGCGCCGTGGGCGCGTCCATGCGGACTGGCTCCATCTTGCGAATGCCGCCGGTGATGATTTTCTTCAGTTCAGCGTCGGGTTTTTGCTGCACGTACTGCGAATCCAGCCGGGGGATCTTCATCTTCCAGAAGCTGTCTACGGTGGGATTGCCCTTCCCCTCTGGCCCGTGGCAATTCTTGCAGGTCCTCTCAAAGATCGCTTTGCCGCTCAACTCCTCAGCGCAAGCCGGATACAACATCCCCAGTGCCGCCAGGGCGGTCACAACAACAGATTTCATGTGTCTTCCTTGTCCCAGTGGAGATACTTTACTTGTAAGTCAAGAATGCCATGGACGGCGCGGCCTGTCAATGTAGAAGAACGCGACTATTGCTACAAGACGAAAGAGTGTGCTACGGGACGCGCTGCAGACCTCGACTTGTGAGGTTTGATTCAAGAATTTTGCAGCCCGCTCCATGTTATACTTGCAGTGGATGATGCTGTATCCTCCGCGACTGCGGAGCCCACTCCATCGAGCCCAGCGCTCACCGGCACCCTCTTTTGTGCCAACTTGCCTGGAGGTAAGCACCCAAAGCTAAGGAATGAAAGCAACCGTCGAAATAAGCCGCGGAATAGAATCCCTGTTCGGAACCCGGGATGAGAACATTCGCCTGCTCGAAGAGAACCTCGGCATCGTGACGCGCTTGCACGACAGTTGCATGGAGATCGAAGGCGAGGATGCCGGCGTGGCTCGCGCGGAGAGCATCCTGGCCGACTACGTGGCTCTGGTTGCCGAAGGCCACACGTTTTCGAACGGCGACCTGAACAGCTACCTGCGAGTGGTCACGCAGGATCCCGAAGTCACCCTGCGCCGTCTGGTGATCAGCGGCAAGCAGCGCAGTTTCGGCAAGAAGCTGCTGGCCCCCAAGACGGTCAACCAGCGCCGTTACGTGGAGGCTATCGAGCGCAACGACCTGGTTTTCGGCATCGGCCCCGCCGGCACCGGCAAAACGTACCTGGCCGTAGCCATGGGCGTGGCTGCGCTGATGGGCAAGAAAGTCAGCCGCATCATCCTTACCCGGCCGGCCGTGGAGGCCGGCGAGCGGCTAGGCTTCCTGCCCGGCACGCTGCAGGAAAAGGTGGATCCCTACCTGCGGCCGCTCTATGACGCGCTCTTCGACATGCTCGAAAGCGAGAAGGTGGAGCGGCTTCTGGAGCGCGGCACCATCGAGATCGCGCCCATCGCCTTCATGCGCGGACGCACTCTCAACGACAGCTTCGTCATCGCCGACGAGGCGCAGAACGCCACCTGTGAGCAGATGAAGATGATCCTCACGCGGCAAGGCTTCAACTCGAAGATGGTGGTCACCGGCGACGTCACCCAGATCGACCTTCCGCTCGGCAAACGCAGCGGCCTACTCGAAGCCGCCGACGTCCTCAAGGACGTGGAAGGCATCAGCTTCGTCCAGTTCGACGAACGCGACGTGGTGCGCCACGCTTTGGTGCAACGCATCGTGAAGGCTTACGAGAAGTATCAGGACGCCAACGGAGCGGGTCGCCAGTTGAGCCTGCGCCTGGGCGAATCCGCCGAGCCGCCTCGCGAAGAGACGGAAGAAGCTTAGAGACCCGCCATGCCCGCCTCCGACGACTCCCTGCTGTTTCTCCGTGCGCCGCGCGCACTTCACCGCGCAGCGATCCGCCAGTTCCGGAAACGCCTCCAAGACGAGGTTTGCCACGGTTCCCGGTTCACCGCCCTGATCACCGGCGACGAAGAACTGCGCCGCCTGAACCGCCAATTCCTGGGCAAGGACTACGCCACCGACGTCCTCTCCTTCCCTTCCCGGGACGGCGACCGCATTGGCGACATCGCCATCAGCGTCGATCGCGCGCGGGAGCAAGCCGCCGAGCGGGGCCACGCGCTCGAAACGGAAATCTCCATCCTGATGCTCCACGGTGCACTGCACCTGATGGGGATGGATCATGAAAAGGACCGCGGCCGGATGGCGCGGGCCGAGACCCTGTGGCGCAAGCGGTTAGGCTTGCCCGCAGGGCTGATTGAACGGGTCCGAAAGTGACCGCCGCTCTGATCCTGCTGGTATTGGTGATGTCATTGGCGCTGGCGCTCGCCACGCTGGTGCAAATGCTCTACCTGGAATCCGTGCGGCTGCGAGCCCGCGAATACGCCGCACTCGAATTCTTCAAGGACACGCTCGAGGACGCCATCGGACTGGACGAAGCCAGCGGTGCCCTGGCCTTCTCGATGGTGAAGCACACCACCCTCTCGTTCATGGGCATCGTGTACCTGGTGGCGGCTATGCTGGGCGGAGAGAAGATGTGGTACGCGGTGATCGAGGCGTCCTTGTTCACCCTGTTCACCATGACGGTGGCCGCTTACGCCGTCCCGCACATCGTCTACCGCCGCAGTGCCTGCCGGTGGCTGCTGCCGCTTGTTCCGCTTCTCAAGGCGATGGCGCTGCCGGCCCGCGCGCTCGGAGCGCTGCTGCAATTCCTGCAGTCTCTGACTGAGTTGAGCGCTCCCAGCGAGGCCGGACAGGAACAGGTCGATCCGGCCGAGCACATCGACGCGCTGATCGACGCGGGCGCCGAGGAAGGCATCATTGAGGAGGACGACCGCAAGCTCATCCAATCCGTCGTGGCCTTCGGGGGCAAGACGGTGCGCGCGGTTATGACGCCGCGCCCGAGCATCGTCGCTTTCCCCGCCAATCGCACGCTGGAAGAGCTGCGGCAACTGGTCATCAACGAGCAATACTCCCGCATCCCGGTCTATCAGGACACCATCGACAACATCACCGGCTTCGTGCACGTGCGCGATATGTTCGAGCTTGACCAGCACGAGCGGGAAACGCGCCTGGTGGGAGAACTGGCACGCCCTGTCAGCCTCGTCCCGGAGAGCAAGCCGGTGGACGAGTTGCTGCGCGAGATGCAGCAGAACGGCGCGCACATGGCCGTGGTCATCGACGAGTACGGCAACACGGCCGGCCTGGTGACGATGGAAGACCTGGTCGAGGAGATTCTCGGCGAGATTCGCGACGAGCACGAGCCCGGGATGGATCTCAAACCAGATGAGCGCGGCGGCTACGTGGTGAGCGGAAGCTTCGAACTGGCGCGTCTGGTGGAACTGGTCGGCCTGCGGACCAACGGCGAGACCGAGTCCACCACCATCGGCGGGCTGGTATCGGAGTGGCTGGGCCACGTGCCCAAGGCCGGGGAAACCATCGAGCGCGACGGGGTTCAGGTGGAAGTTCTGGCGAGCAACGAATTGCGCGTCGAGCAGGTCCGCGTGTCCCGCGTATCGGAAAAAACGAATGAATAAATCCGGATTCGTATCCATCATAGGGCGTCCCAACGCCGGCAAATCGACATTACTGAACCGCCTGGTAGGCAGCAAGGTGGCCATCGTGGCCGATAAGCCCCAGACCACGCGCGCTGCCATCCAGGGGGTGTTAACGCTGGACGGCGCGCAGATTGTTTTCGTGGACACGCCTGGCATTCACAAACCCGACACCACCTTCAACCGCCGCATGATGGACACCGTGCGCAAGGCGCTCGAGGACCGTGACCTGCTGCTCTACCTGGTGGACGCCACGCTCCCGTTTCAGCCCGCCGAAGAACAAGCGCTCGAACTGATCGGCAAGACCGCCGCGCCGGTGCTGCTGCTGCTCAACAAAGTGGACGCGGTTAAGGAGAAGGCGCAGTTGCTGCCGCTTATCGAACGGTACAGCGCCATGGGACGCTTCGAGGAGATCTTCCCCATATCGGCGCTGCGGAGCGTAGGCCTGGAAGAGTTGAAGTCCGCCATCGTAAAGAGGCTCCCCGAGGGGCCGCAGTATTTCCCGGACGACTATCTTACGGACCAGCCGGAGCGGTACCTGGCCGCGGAACTGATCCGCGAGAAGATCCTGCACCTGACCCGGCAGGAAGTGCCGCACTCGGTGGCGGTGCTGGTTGACAAGTTCGAGGAAACGCCGCGCATCACGAACATCGCGGCCACCGTTTACGTGGAGCGGGTAGGACAGAAGGCGATCGTGATCGGCGCCAAAGGCAGCATGCTGAAGCGCGTCGGGACTTCGGCGCGCCTGGAGATGGAGTCGCTGTTCGGCCGCAAGATCTTCCTGGAACTCTTCGTGAAAGTACAGCCCGGGTGGCGGGAAAACCCAGAATTCCTGAATGCGATAGACTGGCGTTCTATGGCAGGTTTGGAGGAAAACTAACATGCGCACCCTTTCGATCTTTCTTGCCCTTCTGCTGCTCGGTTTCACCTGCACCATGGTCTGGGCGGATCAACCTTCCGACAACGAGATCTACGACAAAGTCCGCATCCGGCTGGCGGGCGACCCGGACGTAAAGGGGAACCAGTTGACCGTCGAGGTAAAGAACGGTGACGTGACGCTGCGAGGCAAGGTCGAAAGCGATCGCGCCAAGAACAAAGCCTCCAAGCTCGCCAAGAAAGTGAAGGGCGTGAAAAACGTCGCCAACGAGTTGACGATCGCGCGCCACTGAAGCCGGGGGAATTCCGACATGGCGCATACGAACGGCAAATCCTACGCCGTCATCGGGGGCGGCATCATTGGCCTGGCGCTCGCGCACAAGCTGACCCTGACCTTCCCCGGCGCGCGTGTCGCCGTCTTCGAGAAGGAACCCGAAGTCTGCCGCCATCAGAGCGGCCACAACAGTGGAGTGCTGCACTCCGGCCTGTATTACCGCCCGGGATCCCTGAAAGCCAAGCTGGCGGTGGACGGCATCCGCCAGATGAAGGACTTCTGCCAGGAGCACGGCGTGCCGCACGAGGAGTGCGGAAAGCTGGTGGTGGCCTGTTCCGAGGACGAGCTTCCTCGTCTGCGCGACCTGCTGGACCGTGGAACGCAGAACGGCTTGCAAGGCTTGCGGTGGCTGGGCCCCGAGGAGACGCGCGAAATTGAGCCTAACGTGGCGGGCATTGCATCAGTCCGCGTGCCCCAGGAAGGAATCGTGGACTACGAGCAGGTCTGCAAGACCTTGCAGCGCCTGATTGAAGCCGCCGGCGGGTCCGTGCTCACCTCGTCGCCTGTCCATGCCCTGGAACCGGACGGCACAGGTTGGAGGATTCTTGCAGGGCAGCGCGAGGAGCGCGCCGATTTCTTCTTCAACTGCGCCGGACTGTACTGCGACCGCGTGCTGGTCATGGCCGGGGAGAAGCGCCGCACGCGCATTGTACCGTTTCGCGGCGAGTATTACATGTTGAGCGAGGAAGGCCGCAAACTCGTACGGAACCTCATCTACCCGGTTCCCGACCCTCGATTTCCCTTCCTCGGGGTTCACTTCACGCGCATGATCCACGGCGGCGTCGAGGCGGGCCCGAACGCAGTGCTGGCGTTGGCGCGCGAGGGCTACCGCAAGACGGACTTCCGCCTTGCCGACGTGGCCGACGTCCTGACTTTCGGCGGTTTCTGGCGGTTCCTCATCCGCTATCCCTCGATGTGCACTTACGAGTTCTACCGCTCGCTCAGCATGTCCGAGTTTTGCCGCTCGCTGCAACGCCTGGTGCCCGCCGTTGAGAAGCGCCATCTGAGCCCCGGTGGAGCGGGCATCCGTGCCCAGGCGCTCACGCCAGAGGGCACGCCGGTGCAGGACTTCGAGTTCGTGCTGCGCCCCAATGCACTGCACTTGATCAACGCGCCCAGTCCGGGAGCCACCGCCGCGCTCGCCATCGCGGACTACCTGATCGCAAGAACGTCGGCCCTATAGCCGGAACCTGCAGGGCGCACTTAGAAACAGAAGTGCACGACAAGGTAGGACGCCGCCGCCACAACCGCCGCCGCGGGAATCGTCATGAACCAGGCCCACACGATGTTGGCGGCTACACCCCAGCGTACGGCCTTGACCCGCTGAATCGAACCGACGCCGGCGATGGCTCCTGTAATGACGTGCGTCGTGGAAACGCCGACGCCCACCGCCGTGGAAAGCAGTATCGAAACCGCCGAAGCGGTCTCCGCGCAAAATCCACTCCGCGGTCTCAGACGGGTGATCCGGGCGCCCATCGTGTGCACGATCCGCCATCCCCCCAAAAGGGTCCCGAGGGCTATCGCCGCGTGTGCGGACAGGATCACCCAAATCGGCACGACGAAACTTTCCAGGTAACCCGCCGTCACCAGTACGCCCGTAACGATGCCCATGGTCTTCTGGGCATCGTTGGTGCCATGCGAGTAGCTGAAAGCCGCCGCCGAGATCAGCTGCAGCTTCCGGAAATACACGTCCATTTTCCGCGGGCTGGATCTTCGGAACAGCCAGTACACAACGATCATGAGACCGTACGCGGCAACCAGGCCGATCAGGGGCGCCAGCACCATGAACACAATCGTCTTGATCCACCCGTTCATGATGAGGACGCCGAAGCTGTGCGAGAACCCCTTCTCAAGGGCGGTTTTGGCGATGGCAGCGCCGGCATACCCCCCGAACAGAGCGTGCGACGAACTGGTGGGCAGTCCGAACCACCAGGTGATCAGGTCCCAGGCGATCGCGCCGATCAGCCCGCATAGAATTACTTGTACGGTGACAACGTGGAGGTCGACCAATCCTGAGCCTACGGTCTTAGCCACTCCCGTCCCGAAGCTGAAGGCGGAAACGAAGTTAAAGAAGGCGGCCCACAAAACCGCCTGATACGGCGTCAGGACCCGCGTGGAGACAATCGTGGCCACCGAGTTGGCTGAGTCGTGGAAACCATTGATGAAATCGAAAACTAGAGCTGATACGACAACGATGATGACCAGGATCAGTTCGGGCGACATGGTGACGTCAGCTTACACACCTTCGAAGTAGTCTAAATCCTATCGCAATCGCCTTCGATCGCGGTCAGGCGGCGACGGCTGGGTACACTTTCCGGATCGCCGTAATTACGTCGTCCACGTCGCTGGGCGTGAACTTGGGGTCGAGCGGAACGCACGCACACCGGTCGAGAATATCGATGGTCCTTGGGCAGCACGCGGCCCCGTAGCGAATGGCCTTGCCGCGCTCGGTTTGGAAGGACGGCCAGGCGGGGTGCAGGGTAACCTTGTTCTCGATGTGCGGCTGGATGGGCAGGACCTCCGATCCGGACGACGGCCGCGCATAGATCCCCTCGGCAGCCATGGCTTTCCGGAACCGGTCCCGGCGGGCCTTCGAGTCAAACTGGATGAACACTCCAACACCCAGGTCGCCTTTGGGATCCGGCCGCATGCGGAAACGGATGCCAGGCAGGTCTTTGACGGCCTCATAGACCCGGTTCGTGTTCTTCCGCAAAGCGCTGGCGATCATGTCCAGCTTCCGCAACTGAGCCAGGCCCACTCCACCGGTGAACTCATTCATGCGGAACTGGCTTGACGGGAACATGCCGGTCTTGCCGGCGCCCAGGATCTTCTCATGGGGAGGCCGCAGGATCCCAAGGTCGTGATACCGCGTTGCACGTTCGAACAAGGCGGGATCGTTCGTAGTCACCATCCCGCCGTCGCCCGTGGTCACGGTCTTGCAGATTTGAAGGCTGAAAATGTTGATGTCGCCCATGGAGCCTACCTGCCGGCCCTTGTAAATGGCTCCCATGCTCTGGGCGCAATCTTCAATCACCTTCAAGTTGTGTTTCCGCGCGATAGCGAGCACGCGGTCCATGTCGGCGGCGACACCCTCGATGTGCACCGGCATCACGGCCTTGGTGTGCGGCGTGATTTTGCTTTCCATGTCGGCTGGGTCGATGCCGAGGGATTCATCGATTTCCGCGAAAACGGGCAGCGCGCCCATGAGCACGATGGCGTTGTAACAGGAGTACCACGTCCAGGTAGGAAGAATAACTTCATCGCCAGGGCCCACCTGGAGCGCAGCGACCGCGGTCATCAGGGCGGCGGATCCGGAGGTCACCGCCAGCGCATAGCGCGTCTGCATGTGCGCGGCGAACTCCTGCTCGAAGGTCAGCACCTTCGTGGGCGTCCCGTGGCCCGAGGAATACCATCGGAAAGGCCGGCGGGTTTCGACCACCTCGGTCAACTCGCGTCGCTCTTCCTCGCCGTAATACTCCGGCCCATAGAAGTGCGGCGCGAGCATTTTCTCGCGAACGGGTTTGCCTCCATCGATTGCCAGTTGCGGCGCTGCTTGCACACTAGCGGCCGCAGTCGCCATGGCCGTTGCGGCGAAACTCCTTCGATCCATAGTTCTCCGTCCTTTCAACCGCTGATTTGCCAACAAACCGTCTCACATTATGCCACTGAATGACCGGTAATGCCGGAACATGGAAACGCAAGGACGCGCGGCTGCGTCAGCAAAGCCGGCGAACAATCAGCAGAGTCATGTCATCGTTCGGCCGAAGCGTTCCGCGGAATTGGGCAACATCCCGGATGACGCCGTCGGCCATCGCTTTGGCGCCCAGGCCAAGGTGAGCCCGCAGCGAATGAATCAGGCGTTCTTCGGCGTAATCATTGCCGTTCCGGTTCTGCGCCTCTGTGATGCCGTCCGTATAGAGGACGAGGCTGTCGCCTTCGGCCAAGCGGCTGCTCGTAAGCGTGTACCGGCCGTCGCAAAACAGGCCCAGGGGCAGCCCTGCGGGATCAATCCGCTCCGTCGCGCCCTGCCGCAGGAGCAAGGGGGAACAATGGCCCGCGTTGCAGAGTTCCACGCCTTCCGCGGTAGTGCGGCCGCACACCAGGGTCGCGTAGTGAGCGGCCGCGGTGCTGTCGCAAAACAGCCGGTTCGCCCGCGACATCACCTCCGCCAGCGGCAAGCCGAGCGACAGTAAACTGCGCAGGATGGCGCTGAGGTGCGTCATCAACAACGATGCGGCCACGCCTTTGCCGGCCACGTCGCCCACGGCGAAAAAGAGGGACTTGCCGTCTTCCGAGGCAATCAGTTCGCAGTAGTCGCCCCCCACCGTGCCGGCCGGTTCATAGCGATAGTGTGTGTCCCAGCCGCTTAAGTGTACGGCGTTCGATGGGAGAAGCTTTGCCTGGATCTGCGCGGCCAACTCGAGGTCCTGCTCGTGGGCCTTCCTGTCCTGTTCACTAAGATGATCCAGGCAAAACCGGGCCAAGGGATTACGTTCGAGCAGGCCAGCTTCGATCGGATCGTGGCAGCTTTCGCAGAGGCCATAGGACCCGTTGTCGATTCTTTCGAGAGCGGCGTCTATCTCCGCAAGGAGATCGTGGATGTAATCGGTCGAGACTGCACCGGCGGCAGTTTGAAGCCGCGTGCGCCGTTCGAGAATCTTCGGCCGCAACTCACTGATCAACGACTCTGGAACAGCATCCATGTGAGATTCACCCTATGCCTCGATTGTGCCGCACCACCCACTCCCTGTCCAGGTCCCGCACCTATACGGCTTCCACCCGGACCCGCCGCGCCTTGAGCTTCGACAGATCCGGCAGGTTGACGATCCGTCCGACGATATTCACCTCGCTCGCCGCCCGGCACTCGTCGCCCGCGCTCGCCGGAGTTGGTCCCCAGAACAGGCACAGACAGTGCCCCGCGGGCCAATAGGCGACGGTTCCAGGATCGACAACATCGGTGGCGTCCGCCTCCTGCTCCGCCACCACTGGAACGCGGAAGTAGAACTCGCTGCCCCAGTAGCTGCCGGTCGCCTCGATGGGCAAAGCTGCCAACAATTTCCGTGCCGTCGGCGTGTCTCGCCACTCAGACGCGACGGTGATGTCTCCGATGATGAAGTTGACTTGACTCATAGTCAAAGACAATCTACCAGACTCGACCTTTTCAAGCAGCGATTCACCGTGCGCGTGACCCAATATAACGGAGCGCGGGGCGAAACTCAGGCAGGCCGCCTTCCACTAGGCTGACGACGGCCCGAAGCCGCAGCCCGCGACCTGATCCGCCGCCTCAACACATCGAGCAGACGCAGCAGTTCATTCAGGTCCACCGGCTTTACGAAATAATGATCGAAATCGTCTTTGTCGTCCGTCGCCTTCCGTTTGAAGCCCGAGAGTCCGACGAACATCGCGTGCTGCAATTCCCGGTTCTGCCTGAGCCGCGCAGCCAGTTCGTAACCATCCATGCCTGGCAATCCGATGTCGAGCAGGATGGCATCCGGTTTCAACCCAGCCATGCCTGACAGCGCGGCAGGCCCATCCGCGAATACACTCACTTCGTGCCCCGCCTGCTCCAAGCCGAACTCCAGGATCTGGGCAACGTCTGGATTGTCCTCCACGATTACCACGGACACGCCGCGCCGGGTGCTCGGTGAAAGTCTGGTCTTCCTGGCCTCGCAGAGCGCCGAAGGCGGCTCCACCAGAGGCATCCGCACCGTGAATTCGCTCCCCATGCCAGGGCCGCCGCTCTCCACACCAACCGTCCCGCCGTGGAGTTCCACCAACCGCTTCACCAGCGACAAATCAATACCCACCCCGGGCACATCACTCTGGCTGGTCAACGTCACCCGGGTGAAGGGATCGAAGATCATCCGCTGCATTCCCGGCGGAATACCCCGGCCGTTGTCCTTGCATCGGATCACCACCTCAGGGCCTTCCTGAGCTCCCGAAAGCTCAACCGTCCCCCCGGCCTGCGTGTACTTGGAGGCATTGCTGAGCAGGTTTGTGACAATCTGTTCCAGACGCACCGTGTCCGCCATGAATCGGACGCGACCGGCGGGCAGCCGTGTTATCAGTTCCTGGCTTCGGCTGGCGACCGAAACGCTGGAGGCCGCACTCATCCGCTGCAGAAAATCCGATAGTTCGATCGGTTCTTTCTGCAGTTGGATCAGGCCGCGCGTGACACGGGCCAGATCGAGAAGATCGTCCACCAGTCTCCGCAATACCGCCACCTGCCGGCCGGCTATGTCAATAAGAGTGCCACGCCGCTGCGGGGTCGCGCCGTCGGAGAGCAACTGCAGCGCTGTGCTGATGGCTGCGAGAGGGTTCCGCAACTCATGGCCCAGCAATGCCAGAAACTCATCCTTGAGACGCGCTTGCTCGGCACGCTCCTGCTCGACCAGCTTGCGCTCCGTGATGTCCTCGGTTATGCCGAAGCCGCCCAACAACCCGCCCGATTCGTCGAATTCCAGGTAGGCCTTCTCTCGCAGCCACTTCACGCGGCCGTTCACCACAACGCGGTGCTCGATTCGGGACCTCACGCGCGGCAGGTCATCCGATCCCGTGGAGCGGAAGGCCGATTGCCAAGACCAGCTCGGCAAGCTGGCGCTCCACATCGAGTCGTGACTACCACACCTTGGACGCTCGGCCCTAGACCGGCGCACACGCCGGCGGAACGCGACTACTTGCGGCAAAATTGAGGATCGGTGCAAAGGGAACTATACGCCCCTGGCAGCCTAGACACGGTCCGCCTGGCCGGTTGACGCCTGACTTACCTGGCGCACGACCACATATCCGCAGGTGATGACGGACAGAAAGATCGTCAGCACCTCGCTATCACCCAGGTTGTATTCAAACAATCCTTCGGCTAACGCGGCAATCATGACAGCCAGAGCGCCATGCAGCACGGCGCGCCCTTCCGGTGTAAGCGAGCGCTGCCGCAGGGTCCTGACGAAGTCTGCCACGATCACCCCTAATAGCCACAGGAAACTCAGTAAGCCGGGCACCCCCCGTTCCGCCGCGTATTGCAGATAAACGTTGTGGAGATGGCCATACCAGCCTCGCGGTAGCGGCCGCCTGACACTCGCCGGGACATAACGATCGAATTGAACTGCAATCTGTTCCGGCCCCAGTCCGAGCCAAGGATGCGCCTTCACCATTTGCCATCCTGCAATGCGGCAGACGGTCCGATGCGCATTCGAATCGGTCTCGGGTTCTGGCTTTGCGACGGAGACGATGCGTTCCCGCACAGTGGCCGGGGCGACAGCGATGCCAACTGCAATCGCGAACAGAAGAGCGGCCACGAAGCGCGTCCCGCGCCGCCAAGCCAGGTAAAGGAGCCCCAGGGGCAAGCCGAGGAGGAAAATGCAACGGGTCATCCCCAGGGCGATAGCGGCCCAGATGATCACGGCCGCGGGCCAAAGGTACCGTTTCCACCGTGGACGGTCTGAGAACAACAGCACCGCGGCTAGCACGAGGAGAACCATCATTAGCTCCCCGCCGAAAGTCATCCAGTGGCCGGCAAAACCTGTAATCCGGCGGTCCAGGTAGAAGTCATAGTAATCGGCGTTTTGAGCGAGAGCATCGTGCCGGCGTTGAAAGAACTGTGCCACGCCTACCAGCGCCGAGCAGGTCGCCACGGCCGCCCACGATATGACCAGGGCTCGAACCTGGCGAATATCGCGGAACGTGGAGAAAATGACGAACACGATGGCGAAAACGAAGAACTTCCGTAGCTGAGGTGCCCCTTGCCGTGGATCGCCCGAAGCGAGAATTGCGGCCACGGTGATCAGGAAGAATGTCGCGAGTGGCAGGCGGATGGGTGGGAACTCGAGCTTCTGGCCGGAAATCAGCAGGAATACAAGGGCCAGCGCCAGCAGAATCTGGGAAATCGCAATTGAGAACAGGATAGAAACGGCGGAGCCGAAGGCAAGATAGTAAGTGGCACGCTGCAACAGACGCTGATTGGACATAGGTCCAACTCTGTGCGAGACCGCCCCAGACCCTTTCATCCACGAGTCTATGCTTATGCGCCGAATGCCGCAACAGGCGCCAGGAGGGCGTGGTTCCAGTTTGGAAAACTGCCACGGTTCGGGCGCACAGTAGTGAGCGTGCTGCAGAGCAGATCGGTGAACCTTGCGATTCGTGTCTTGTCCAGTGAGGTTAACTTCTGGGTGAGGTCAAAGGACCTATTCCCAACGCCCGCACAAGTCCATTACGGTTATTTACGGCGGAGACCGCACTGTAGATTCCCGACGCGCTGTCAGTCTGACGCATTTTTCCTAGTGGCATCACCCAAGGCGCCAGTCGAAGGTGGACGTAGCGCCGATCATCGGGGAAATGGGCGTCTTGGCGGTCAATTCCTCGTCACCTCAGATGATGCGCAACACTCGACAGTACCGCGTGCGCCATGCTCGGCGTGCCGCGCGACTGTGCCGAACCTCGAAAAGCTCGCACAGAATAGCTGATATGCGGACTGTTCCCACCGGTCCAACCGATCGCAGGCCACATCAACAGCTATACCTCATCTCTGGTCCCGTTACGAACGAGCAACTCCTCAACAAGTGATCCAGTAACGCCGACAGACCGAACTGACCGGTATCGGGCAGTGCGCGGCAACAAAACCGACACCTTCCGACCGGCAAGCTTGGGCGAACGCAACGCGAGGATAACCGATACGCAGCTGATCCGCGGCCCAAGCGGCGCAATGTAAACGGGAGCATCAGCGTGTCCCGCAACTAGTGTCGCTACTTGGCTAGTAGCCATGGCAATCTCATCTTGAGGCAGTAGCTCACAAGCACTACTTCCAACAAGGTACAAATTCTCTTCGAGAGACCTCTCGTATAGTGAATATCGATCTTTCCCAACAGGGAACAACCACTTGGTGTCGGGCTCGTGCCTGTTGTTTCGCATTCGAACGTACATCAGCATCAGGCTGCAGAACTCGCTGTCGAAACCCGGAATGATAATCAAACCCGGGTTGCCCTTCACGGACGTACCAGCACTCGTCCATTCATGTACATCCCCAGCCGGATCTTGAAGCGTTCCTTGCACATATTCCTTCGGATACGCGTAGCTAACGAACAACCGCACGCCGACACGACATGCTTCCAGCAATGCCGGTAGCAGCTTGAACATGATCTGCCTTGGCATACAGGACAAATCGACGCAGCAACTCATGTGATTGCTAATGTTCTCAACTACTTCCCGAATTGTGTCGTCGACGTCTTCTCGAAACTCAATCGGCAAGAGCTGCTGCAATTCCCGGCGGTTCTCGGCGCGGAGGCTGGCCAAGAAGCTGCTGACGCCGATGTCACCAGGGTCCATGCAAATGAACTTATGGAATTGGCCGTTTGACGGAGCCGCTCTAAACTCCCTGGCGTAACCGAGGCACCGCTCTTCAAAACCAAGACAGAGAATGTGGAGAGCTGTACCAGCCGAGATCGCTCGGTTGAACGCTCCGTGCTCACAAAATTCGCGCATAGTGTTCTGTCAAATAGGACTTCAGATAGTCATGCTCATCTTTTCTCACGCAATCAATATTTTCCTCTAAGCGGTCAGATTGCGTCGAGTGAGTGATCCTCGACTCCACTCGTGGAAACAGTGCCTTCAGCTCCGAATTGCCTGCTCCAATGTGCGGATACCACAACAGCGGCAACGAATTGTTGGGGCAGTTCGAGTAACTCACGATCGCATAACCACCCCTTTTATAGCCATAAACCACATCTTCCTTAGTTACAAGGGTCCGCCTCGCGATCGCAGTTTCTGACTCCCAATAAGTATGAGCGTAAGTGTCATAGAAGAACTCCAATGCTGCGCCGACGCGCTCCAACAACGACACTTCAGGCCCCACTATCGCCTGAAGTGGATGCAACGCCTCTGGAAGACCGGAGGCAAAGCTGTCACGTGATGGCACAAATGTCTGGCCAACGATAGGGGGAATAGGGAAACAAGATTCATCTGAGATTGGCAAACGCGCTGCAATGTTGTCGACGGCCGCAGCAGTAGCAACAGGCAGGAGTAAATATATCTTGGGTAGGCTATGGCCCGTTGCTAAAATTCGCTGTAACCAAGGAGTGAAGATGATATCTGTCAGTTGGGCGAGTCGCCGCAAATCGCTCGCCGCGCTAGTGCCTGAGAAGCTGTTGTCTTCCACCACCATTACAAAACTGTCGAGAAGTATTGTTGTCATGGAGCTCACAGCCTTTAGGCTCTGGTCGGGATAGGGAGTGTTCTCACCCCAGTCCGCAATGTAGCGAAGCTGTTCGAAGCAGTCGAACAAGTACTTCTTCAGCGTTTCTGCAGGCCTGCGGGTACTATCGGTTGTTCCCGCGATGTTGGCGCGCCGTATAAACTCTGGAAACTGTCCGAAGTCCGATAGGGGCAGAATACGGATACGGCCCCTAATATATTCTGGGAGTTGCTGATAAGAGCCCCATCGCGAGGCTTTCGCAGCATCTTCGACGTGCTCGATGAACTGCGCGAACACAATGTCCAGCAACTGCCGCACCTCAAGATGAGTGATATATGAAACTGCCAATGCGCAGGTGAGTGCGCCAAGACGATATTGATTGGGAAACTGGGCTAGCCATTCGTGCAAAGCATGAGTGGGATTATGGTTCACATTTAGCGTATCCTCGCGCTGTGTCGGAGCGTAGGGAGAGTTAATCAGTTTAAACTGGAGTTTTTGAAGCTTGGTGTCAACAAACTGAAACACTTGATTTCGCTTGACCTCAGCGAAGGTATCATATTCTGGTAAGAGCTGTACAACCTCATGTGGTGTAATCATTTAGGGAGCGTTTCGGACTGATATTTCTCTTGAGCGTGACGAAGAAATGGTCTGTCTAGTCATTGCCGTTGCCTTATTGCTTTCCGCGGAGGGAGGAAACGAGCCTCTGAATTTTGAGGACGCTCTTGGGCTTGACAACACCATCTTCGAGCGATAGCCGCCACTCCAATGAGGACTCCACGTCGACGCCGAAGGGTTTGACGGTGGTACAGGCTTTCGCGATGTTTCCTTCATGGAGTCCACCAGCGAGGATCACGGGCGTTTCGGTGTACGACACCAGTTGGCGCGCAATGTTCCAGTCCGTGGTAGTCCCAGTGCCTCCATACCATCCTTTGTCTAGCAGAAAGGCGTCGACTTTACCACCAAGCCTGTCGAGAAGAGTCTGTGCCAGGCTATTAGTTTCAACGGCGGGGACTGGCAAGGTCTTCACGAGTTTGACACCAAGTTCTTTCGCCGCACTAGCAACTTCATCAAACTGTTGGTCGGAGGTCTGCCCCTGCAGCTGTATGGTGGTACAACGGAGTCGATGAACCAGAGAAGCAAGGATCTCGGTCCTCCGCAAATCTGTCAAAAGGAAAATGCTTAGATCCTCAGGAACGGCGGCGATCCAGTCTTCACATGATAGAACAGCGCTCCACTTCGAGCCAAGAGCATGTAGCCCTATCGCATCGACGCCAAGTTCGTAACAGGCATAAGCTACTTCGAGGGTTCGGATGCCACAGACTTTCAGCCTTACATGATCTCCTGGGTCCCAGAACCTACCTGTACGCAGCTTAACCCGCTGCGGGATCGAACCTAATGGGACAGTATCCTTCTTTGTATATCCTGGACTTTGAATTTCAACGACCCGCGCCGGTAATGGTCCTTCATTAGTCAGGCGATGATCCTCGGCGATGTCAACCACCACTATGTCGCCTACGTTGAGGACGGTCCGCTCCCCTGCTAGGACCGACTCCAACAACACCTGACCAGCTTCAACGTACAGGATGGATTCGGTCCTCAGGTGGACATGTTGACTCGTACAACACCCGGGTAGTATTACAATCACCTTCAGGTCGACGTTGCAGGTCTTAGCCGTAGTGGAAGTGCCTGCCGCTAGAAGCTCGATGGTCCCATAGACGCGTTGATGATGCTCAGGAATGCCAGCCCGGCGAACTTGCATATAAAAGAGACCTGAAAAGATTATATACCAGTTCATGCGGATTGTCTTCGTCCGCAGAGCCTTACGGTGGTCTGCGGCGAGTATCTCAGTGACCTGATGGTATGGGCCCGGCCGGGTTGGGAGCAGGTATAGTCACCGGGTTAGGAGATGCCGCAAGAGTGTCGCGAGAGTGATCGACCCAACACAGCCAAGTATGCCGCCTAGGTGCACGGAGTGGATCGCACCGATCCCGACCGCCTACCTGAAAGAAAGGGGGGCGCCCACGTCGAGAGCCGCTATTGACGAGCCCCCGACGCGAGCCACCGTCGAAATTGTAGTCAAGACTTTAGTTGATGCAGCCTCTCGGCCCAACGGAGTTCAACAGGCAGACATTCAATTCGTTGAATCTAAAGGCCAATCTTGTAAGGTGGAGAACCGGAGGTCCATTGGCCCAAGCTAACGGCACCACCAGACCGCACCACGCCTCGTCTCTCTCATCCTGCGTTCTCAATCGACGCGAGTGCCGCCCGCTGCATCGCCGCCAGGCCGATTCCGTAGTGATCGTAAAGTTCCTGGCGCGTGCCGGACTGCCCGTAGGAGTCTACGCCGAGCGCGATCGTTGGTGCGCCAAAGACGCTTCCGATG
>JAJFUV010000002.1 GCA_021372245.1 Terriglobales bacterium | reverse complement strand
GGGGCTCTGGCCTGGGGTAGCTATCTGCTCTCGCGAATGGCAACCGGCTCGGAATCCCTGTCATTCTTCATTGCGAGCATCGCGGTAGGTCTGTTCGCCGAATCAATGGCGGCCCTGCTCAAGCGGCCCGCTACGCTCTTCATCATCTCGGCAATCATACCGCTCGTGCCCGGCGCAGGCATGTACCACACGATGTTCGAGGCTGTATCCGGAAACCCGCAGGCTTCCGCTGCCGCTGGCTTCCAGACACTGACGCTGGCGGGAGCGATAGCGGGTGGGCTCGCCGTCGCCGCATCGATTGCCAGGATACTGTGGCTCAAGAAGCCGCGTTAGCGCGGAGGTAGCAGAGCCAGCACCGCGAAGAAGTGCAGCGTTGCCCCAGCACCCACGAACAGATGCCATAACGGATGAGCCCAGACCCGGCTCTTGAGCATGTAGAATGCCGTGCCCGCGGTGTAGGCCAGGCCGCCACTGATGAGCAGGCGCAGCACCGTGACATTGACGGCGGCTACAAGCGGTTTCCACGCCAGCACGATGATCCACCCCATTGCCAGATACGCTATGGTCGAGAGCAACCGCGCCTTGCCCGCGAGAAAGGGCTTGAGCGATATGCCAAGAGCGGCGGCGCCCCAGACAATGCCAAAGACAAGCCAGCCGACAGTCGGCCGTAATGCTGTCAGGGCAAACGGCGTGTAGGTGCCTGCGATGAGCACGTAAATCGAACAGTGGTCCAGGATTCGAAATACTCGTTTTGCGCGTTCGTTTGTCAACGCGTGATAGAACGTCGAGCACATGAAGAGGAGCACAAGGCTGGCGCCGTAGACGGCGCCGGCCACCACCTGGTAACTTGTCCCTCCCTGAGCGGCGAGCACCACGAGGATCACCAAGGCGGCCAGACTCAAGATCGCACCCACGCCATGGGAGATGCTGTTGGCCACTTCTTCGCCGGGAGACGCTTGGGGGCAATTGGTTGTTGCCGGCATGGATTTCATTTCGAGGGCGCGGGTTTCAGGCGGGACGGAAGTGCAAGGGGTCCCTCAAGTTTTGCAGCTCCCTGTAATAGTAAATCGGTGTCGGCTTCCGGTTCTTGAACTGCAAGCTCTTGAGAAACTCGATCTCCTCGGCGGTGGCGTCCCCACTCAAAGAAGCATTCCGCAGAAACTCCTCCAGGCCCGGCTCAAGGGTGGGTAGAGCTTTCGGTTCCCGCTCCATGAACTCAAACCTCTTGATGTGGCCCGGAATCAAACTGCGATTCAAAACGATCTCCACGCCGAAGGTCTCGATGTCGACGTCCCAGGATTCGATCAGCGGGTCCAGAAAAGTGACGCAGTGCTCTACGGAAGCATTGAACACATCTGTGTCCAGGAATTCGATGATCACCACTCGCATCTGTTCGTAGCTTCGGCCGCTGAATTCGGCCATCTTGCGGAGCCAGTCCTCTCTGTCGAGCTCCAGCCTTACGACTTTCTTAGTCACATCCAGAAGCTTTTGTGAGACCAGGCGTTCCAGCTCACCGAAGGGTTCCTTTTCGAATATCCTCCGGACCTGCCATAGCCGTGCGGGTTCGCACTTGCGGAGAATCAGCTCCCGGAATTCCTTGAAGAGAGGCCTGGAAGGTTCCAAAAGCCGCTTTTTCAATTCCTCCCGGCGCTGCACGCACGCCATCCTGGCAAGCTCACCAGATGGCAGTCCGAGGCACATCTCCATCTTGTTGTAGATGTCGGTGCGGGCCGGAGCGGGCGGGGCCTTTTTGCCCGCCAACAACTGCGAGATGTAGGATTCGGTCACCTCGGCTGCGGCTGCCAAGTCCTTCTGTTCCAGCCCGAGTTCCTTGATGCGACGACGGATTACGAGAGATACTTCCACAGGAGCTCCGTTGAGCGTTTTCTTAACCAAATCTAGTAAACGCTCCGCCCGTATTATGCCATGTAAATCCTTGACATGTAAACAAAATTAACCTAGAATAGTTAATGAACGGGCGCTTCTGCTCACTCGCGGGTAATCCGGACTAAGTCGGATCGCCCGATTCCCTCCTCTTAGGCCATCCGTGCAACATGGGGGGTACCGTGTCCGATTCCCAACTGAGATCTACCGGCCGTGATTACACGCCGACGATCTGCCTGCTGGCCCTGGCTTTCATCTTCAGCCCGGTGGTGCTCGCAGCCTCCCGGCCGGTGAGCTATCTGTCAATTTCGCTGGCCGCTGTCTGTAGCGTCGTGTGCGCCGCTTTGGCCTGGAGGCGTTGGACGAGATCTTCGCAACTTACGATTCCCTCGATCTCTGGCGGGAACGGCGAATAGAAGGGATTCGAGGCGGAGTTCATACGCGAGCGAGTGGATTTACATCGGGCGCAAGGAGGAGGTTCCAACCTCGGTGTTGGGGCATACGGGAGATCAGGATGTGCCGATCGTGGACCGGCGGTCCAGAGGATTCATCTCCGGGATTTGCGATCCGGTCCATCAGGCGGGATGTATTGTGGCAGGATATCACGGCACCTGCAATCGCTTCGCGGAAGGGAACAAGTGTTGAAGAGCAACAAGATGCAATATATTCTCATAGGGTTCAGTCACGACGACAGCTTCCGCGTCTTCGTGTTTGAAGGCATCGCTGACGACCACACCCGGACCCGGTTTGCGGTGCGGGCAGACCTCGCGCTCATCGGCAGCTACGGCATTCGCGTGCAAGAACTTCCCATGTTGTGCCGCAGGTTCCTGGAGGATCGCGAAGAAGGCCGGCCGGGACGCGCCCTGACCTTCGGCGAAAATGAAATGCGCCTCCACGCTTCCATTTGCGCCGCGGAACGGGAAGCGGCCCAGAAAAGAAAGGCACCGCGCCGGCCATTCTTTGGCGTCAGTGCTCCTCGATGAACTGCCTTACTGGGACTACAATCAAGGCGAGGGCCACCAGCATGGGGCCAGTCCAGAACGCGATTCGCGAAAGGGTTCACGAAGGGGACGTGATGTACACGCCGGGCGCTTCACAGCCCTTCCGCGTAAGCCGGATCAACCTGGAAGGCGTTGTGCTGGAACTCGGCCGGCATGGGGCGCCGACGCTACTGCCATGGTATTGCCTTGAAGGCGTGCCTGGGTTCCTTCGCGGGCATGGGGATATCAGGATCGGTGGATTCGGTAAGGTCATACGCATTGCCCCGGACACGTTCGACGGGTACCTCAAGGAGTACATGGGCCGGCTGACTGCAGGTTGGGTGGCGGCAGTACTGGAGAAGGCCGGCGTGGTTGAAATCCAGCGGACCAGGCCCGCCAGCATCCGCCTCTCGTCCCGGTTCGGCGAGAACGACTGCGCCCAGTTGAAATGATCGGCATTACGCCGTTCGTCCCGGGCGAGCGGTGTCACCCGCGGCACTGCCCCGGTATCAATCGGATTCGATTCCGTACAAGCTGGACGGCTGGTTGCCCTGCGAGCGCGCCAGTTGTTCGATAGTCTCCTGGGCGTGCTTGGCGACAAGCCTCGGCGTGCGTGCACTGGCGTCCGTTCCGTTTCCGCTCCCGTCCCACTTGAGATACAGGTGTGGTGAAAGTTTCTGCTCGGAGACCCCCGCAAAGCGCATAGCCGGGTACTTGAACTGCGGCCCATGGGTCCAGCGTCCCCGTCCATAGTAAAAACAGTACATTCCGAGCTTCCATGCCAGGTTCGAGCGCTTTCGCACCACGGCAAAATCGAGGCTCTGCCGCCACGCGGTCAGGATGAACTCCCACTGCAGCTTTGTAAGCTCGCGGGTTTTCAACGCGTGCCCATTCGCCATGCGCGTGTTGTCAAGCGGTGTAAAAATAGAGGGCACGTATAGCACCTTGTTGTGCCGGAGCCGGTGCAACAGGTCAAGAGACTGCTTCATGTCGTCGTCGGTCTCGTCCGGAAGACCGACAATGAATGTGCAGACGGGGAACCAGTTGTTCTGGTTGAGGATCTGAATGCCCTCAACCACAATGTCCTGCCAGTCGCCAATCTGGAACGGCAGCGCTTTGCCGGGCATCGTGCGCGCAGCCAAGCGCGCGGATCCGGTTTCGATGCCGATGAGCGGGGAAAGGAATGTCTTGTCGGGGTGGCTGGAGGCAGGGTTGCGCAGAATGCTCTTTCCAAGCAGAATCCTCGACAGTTCCTTGATCAAGTGCGGGTTCACGAGTGCCGGCGCGAGGGTTGCATGAGAGAGTGGCACACATTCTACGCCCTCGATGCCGGCCACCGACTCATAGAAGCTGACCAGGGCGTCGGCGTTCGGCACATAAAATGGGGCGCCGGCCCGGTACACGAAGAAGTCTTCCGACACAGGAAAGATCACGCGGCCGCCCTGCCTGATGTTCGCTCTCGCTGCTTCCAACAACTGTTCCGGTGGGACCGAGAAACGCGTTTCCAGCGTGGGCGTGCAGAATGCGCACTGTCGTCCACATCCCCGGGTCATCTCCACGATGCCGAACGTCGACCGTTTGTGAGGGATCACCAACTGTTGATACGTGGGCTCCGGCGCGTGCACCACGCGAGGAAGGCTCTTGCCTTCATCGGCCGACCGGAAAAGCTCGAGAATAACCGACTCGCCCCGGCCGATCACCACGCAGTCGATGCCGAGCCGGCCGAAGGCGTCTGTTTTCTCGATCTGCCAGGCGCCGGCGCCGCCGGCGATGATCTTGGGCCGGTACTTTCGCAAAGCCGGGTGGAAAAGCACGCGCTCGGTTTCGTACGCATTGATCGGCCGGGCCGTACTACCGAAGATGTTGCTGTAAACGCCGGTCGAGAAGGCCGCGCCGATCGGGTTGTGAGTGCTCACGCCAACCGCACGCGTCCGAGGACCCACGAAAAGATGAAGCTGATCGGGGTGGCACACTGCCACATCCTCCGGCGGATAATGCCGCAGCAGGATGGCTTCCGCGACGCGGGCTCCGTATGGGATAACCACCGCCGTCCCGTCCGGATTAGTAGGCTGCTTGAGATTTTTCTTGTAGAAGAATCTGGGCGCGAACCGCGCCGGGACGGAAGCATAGACCATCTGCTTCCAGGGGCTGAACTGTTGCTCGGTGCTTTCGGTGTCCGCGGCTGTGAGCACGAACCGGATACCACAGGGATCACGACCCATGGGCAGTCCACCTCAGGAACGCAGATTTATTGTCCTTTGAAGCGCGACCTCAATGCAAGCTGCACGCTCGCCGCCGCGGGCTACTTCAAACGCACAGGCTTTCCGGTCTTGATGGAGCGCAGGGCGGCGTCGACGATCTCGTTCACCGCCACGGTGTATTTCATCGAAACCAAGCCTTCCACGGGGCGCTTGTGCTTGAGGCAGTCCACCATGTAAGCGATAGGGTCGGAGTATTGCGCGGGCCGCGGCTTCATGGGAAGCGGCTTGGCTGGCTGACGCCCGATGCGCATCTCGGGCTTGCCTTCCGCCTGCCGTATGTAGCCCTTGTAGCCGGCGATTTCGAAGGCGTTCACCCCCGGCGGCAGATCCCAACTCTGTTCGAGGATGGCCACGGCGTTCGGGTAAGTGAGCACCATGGTGGCACTGTCTTCAACGCGTGGAAAGTCGTTGGGACGCAGGTGCAGCGCAGAGGCGTAAACTTTCTCAGGCCGCCCCAGGTAGTACAAGGCATAGAGCGCGTTGTAACAGCCGAAATCCATGAGCGCTCCGGCGCCGTTCTGTACCGGATCGATCAACCACTCGTGGAACAGCTTGCTGCGGCCCGACTTGGGAAAGACGCCGCCGTGGCCGGTGGTGACGCGCAGCCTCCAGGGCGCACCAAGGGCGCCGGAATCGACGACGGACTTCGCCGCGTAGTGGAAGGGACTCCAGGCCGGACTGAAATTCGTCAACACTTCAATGTTGTACCTGGTGGCCAGGCGTTCGATGGCCTTGGCCTGTTTGTACGTCGCGGCGAGCGGCTTCTCGAAGATGACATGGACACCGCGCGGGCCGCAGGCTTCCACGATCTCCTGGTGCCGGTTGTTCTCGACGAACGCCCAGACCATGGTCGGCTTCACCTTGTCCAGCATTTCCTTGTAGCCGGTGAAGTAGGAGACTTTGTTTGCCCCCATCTTGCCCGCTTCGGCCACCAGGGCCGGATCGCTTTCGGCGATGGCGACGAACCTGGCGGCGGGCGCTTTCAGCAAGTGCTCCAGGTGACCCCAGGTGTGGGAATGGCGCAAGCCGATCAGCGCGATGGTGTATTGCTGGGCCGGCAGAGGAAGCACGGCGGCAAGCATGAGCAGCAGAACCGTTCTATGACGCATACAGTTCCTATACCATAACGATGTGAAGAAGATCGCCTGGGTTTTGCTGCTGGAGGCCGCGTCTCTGACGGCGGCTCCGGAAAACGTGTATCGCGGGGACTTGGTGTCCTTCCCGGCGCAGTGGGCATTCAATCTGCCGCGCGAACACATCATCCTGGTTACCGACGAAGAGTTGGAAGCGTTGAGCGATCCGGACCGCGTCATCGAGATGGCACTTACGCGCAAGTCGCAGCCATCGAGCCTGCGGCAGATTTGCGAACGGGCCAAGGTTCGCGGCGCGCGCACGCTGATACTGGCCTTCGACCATTTCTTCAGCCAGTACCGCCCCGGACAGGCCGGCAAGCCGCGTCGCCTGATGCCCGATACGGACGAATACATACAGCGCATCGCCGCCATCAGCCGGTTCGCGTCCGGCTACGGCTTGGGACTGGAACTGAGCCTGTTAAGCCCGCTCGAAATCGGCAAGGGTTACCGCGCGCGCACGGGCGAGACCGGCGTATGGATGCAGTATCGCGAAGGGGTGCGCGATCCGGCGACGGGCGCCTTCAGCGTACAACTATGGCGGCACACCAAGTGGGCCAATAACAAGGGCCCCATCGATATTGAGGACGCCGGTGTCCGCGTGCTTGCATTTCGCGAAACGCCGGTCCACGGAACGCTGTACCGGGTGGTGGAGCCCGCCTCCGTAGTCGAGCTGAAAGGCGATATCCAGGTGGAGCGCTTCCCTGGTGTAGAGGCGCGATCGGGCGACTTCCGCGCCGAGCGAATACGGGTTCACGGGCGCATCGCGACTGCCGCGGCGGGCCTGAACCGTGTGCTGGTGGCACAGCAGTATCGCACGCCGGAGATGGACTACTTCAGCCCGCGCGCGCTGCCGTTCTTGAAGGACGTTGTGGACCGCTACGCCGCCGCCGGAGTGAAACTGAACGGGCTGTACGCCGACGAGATGCACATCCAGCAGGACTGGGCCTACTTCGCGCACCACGACCACGGCGAATTCACGCTGCGCTATGTGAGCCCGGGCCTGGCGGAGGAATACGCGCGACGTTACGGGGCCGAGTACAAGGATTTCGCCAGGTACCTGATCTACTTCGCTTACGCGCAAGAGGACTTCGCGAGCGACCTCACGGCCAGGCAGGGCACCATGCACGTGCTGGGCTCGTCGCCGGAAGACGTGCGGCGCACGGCGCTCCTGCGCGCGCGCTATTACAAGCTGCTGCAGGATGGTGTGGTGGACCTGTTTACGGCGGCCAAGCGGCACGCGGAAGCGAAGATGGGGCACGCACTGGAATCGCGCGCCCACGCCACCTGGGCCGAAAGTCCGACCATCGATCACTGGCGCGTCGGCAGGCAGCCGCATGCGCGGAACCAGTACGAGTACACCTCGAACTTCGTCTGGTCGGACACGGTGCACCAGGCCGCGTCGGCCTGTCACGACTACTTCAAGTGGGGAGACTTCCTCACCGGCAACGGAAACGATCACACCGAGGGCGGCTACCTCGACCGCGACTATTTCGCATTGGCGCTGGCTTGCTCGACCGGGATTCTGAACGACGTGCCTTATTCCTACGCCGCGCACTGGGGCATGCCGGATGAGGTTAGCCGCCGGCGGATGGCGTTGGTGGATGTTTACGGTGCCTCCGGCGAGCCGCACTTCAACATCGTTGAGGACATGCAACACCGCGATTCGGAAGTGCTGATGCTGTACCCGCTGGACCTGGTGGCCGTGGAAGAGCGTTTCGGCAGTTGGATGACGCAGTACGGCTACGCGAACTACGTGACGGCGGCGAAACTTCTCGAACGAGGCCGCGTGTCGGGCGCGTCCATCGAAATGGCGGGGCGTAGGTTTACGACACTGGTGGCGCTGTTCGAACCGTTCCCCTCGCGGCGCCTGCTCGGAATGATGCGCGAGTTTGCGGCGAACGGCGGGCGGCTGGTGTGGTCCGGGCCGCCGCCGGTGCTGACCGCGGAGGGTGAGCCGGCGCTCGCGCCTTGGCAGGAGATCTTCGGCGTGGACTACAAGCCGGAAATTGACGAAGGTCTGATGGTGCCGGGGAAGGCGGTGCGTTTCGAAGGGAGTCTGAAGGGTGTGGCGCCGCAGACGATCCTGACCGATTTCCTGGTGGATCGTATGTATCCGGTTGTGCCGCGCACGGGGACCGAAATAGTGGGCCGCGTGAAGGAGTGGGTAGTGGGGTCGCGGCGCGGTTCCGCGACGTTCCTGGGGTATCGCCCGCGCGACGATCAATCCCGCAGCCTGGGCTACGATGAGCGCAACTGGTTCGAAGTGTTGGGCTCGCTGGGCGCCTATCCGGGAACCGGCCGGTTCAAAGGTATGAACGACAATCCCGACCGCGTCTCGCGCACAGGCTCGTACATCGCGGCGCGTTTCCCGAACGGCGCCATCGCGATTGCGCCGCATCTGCGCGAATACGAGGAAGGCTGGCCGGGCGGCTTTGCGAGGGACGAGAATA
This sequence comes from Terriglobales bacterium, assembly GCA_021372245.1. Classification (GTDB taxonomy): domain Bacteria; phylum Acidobacteriota; class Terriglobia; order Bryobacterales; family Bryobacteraceae; genus JAJFUV01. The sequence goes on along the minus strand of JAJFUV010000002.1, from coordinate 17,191 downwards.
AAGACGCCGAGTATCTGAAGCTGAACCCGCCGCCCAGCGAGGCGTTGCGGCTTACGGATTTCAAAGTGCAGGGCCATTCAGTAACGTACGATGGCGAACATGCGGTGGCCTTCAGGGTGGGTGCCGACGGCGAATTGCAAGCGCTCGCCGCACACAAGGCGAAGCAGATTACCGTGGACGGCAGAACGACAGTGTTCGCGGGCGGCGTCTTCGACGCGGTGGCCTGGGCGCCGGTCGCTGCGGCGCGTCGCGTCGAGGGCGGCGCCGTGTTGCAGGTGTTTGCGCGCGGCGAGGGCACCCTGCGGATTCCGGCACGCGGCCTATCCTCCAGTGCGGTGGTGTATGCCGAAGGCCCCACGCCGGGCAGCCGCGGCGAGCGCGTCCCGGCACGATTCGAAAATGGCGTGCTGGTGATCGAAATCACGCGCTCGACCAGCGGCCGCTGGTTGTACGCAGTGCGCTAACGCAGCGACCAGGGCGTCACTGTTGAGTCCAGCGCGTAGCAGTACCGCCCTTGCGGGTGGTCCCAGAAACGGGGCCTCCCGTCCGGCCGCGCGTCGCTGGCTGTCGCGAAGACGGTGCAGAGGTCGTAGCCGGTTTGGCCGCGCTTGTGATATTCGTACGCGGCCTGCGTCGCCGGATCCTTCAGCCTCAGCCGCACACCCGGTTGCCCGAAGGCGACCTGGTCGAGTTGTTCGGGCAGGACGGCGCCCGCATTCCTGCCGCGCTGCAAATGGAGTTCACGCGCGATGGCTTGCAGGTCCTCGACTCGCTGGCGGTCCGCGCTTACGTTGCGCTGCGCCGTGGGAGAGCCCAGCATCGTGAATCCGATGGCTACCACGGCCACGACAGCCAACGCCGCCGCCAGCGCAAACGCATGATTCGCACCGCCTGCGGCGGGCTTCTCCTGTGGCTTCAGGGATCGGAGATAGTACCAGAAGACTCCACCCGCGAGAATGCCGGCGGTGGCGACTTTCAGCGCGAAGCGCACGGTGAGCTCTCCCCGCAGGAAGTACGTGAGGAACGTGATCAGGTCGCCGGCCACCACTGCTGCCGCGATGAAGAGCGCGATGTAGGTGAGCCACTTGCGCACGCCGGAGTCGTACTTCTCCGGATGCCCTTCGAGTTCGCGGACGATGAACCGCATAGTAATCAAGTACAAGGGAAAGCCCACGATCACCATGGCCAGGTTGGTGGAGACCATGAAGGACGCCTCGGGATAGGCGCGGCCGGAGAGCGCGTCGGGGAACCACTTTTCCAGGTAGACGAACACGAGCGTGCCCAGAGCGATGGTCCACACGCCCAGCATGGAGAACGAAAGCAGATAGAAGAAGGCGTCGCGTGCCGACTCGGTGGTGCGCAAGCCGCGCGCGGGCACGCTCATACCGGTGGAACGTTCGTAGTAGGATGCGAAGGCCTCGTAGATGCGCTTTTCCGGCCAGCCGCGGTCGCTGAGCAGGCGCAGGAGAAACTCATCGGAAGCCCCTTTGTTCCTGGCCGCCTCGATGAACGCCAGCAGCGTTTCAGAATCGTTGGGTGAGCCCATGTGATGAATTCACACCTCCTTCATGACGTTCATGCCGCCACTTCCGGTCCCCTTTCAAGAGAATGCGGGGCTACTTGGCGGTGCCGACTTGTCCGGCGGCGAAAAGTCGGGCGTCCATGCGGGCGAGTTTACGCTCCATGCCAGGGGCGAGCAGGGGAATGTGGGGGATGACCACCAGATACTCGGGGATGGCCCAGACGTCTTCCTCGGAGGTCATCCACCCGATCGAATCGAAGCGCTTGAGGTTGACCGGACGCGAGTAAGTGCGAAGGGTCTTCTCGCCTTTCAGGTTGTAGTAATGCTCGAAATAGGAAATGGCCAGTTCCCGCAGCGTGCGGTAGACCGGCTCGCGATAGCGCAAGCCCGCGAAGTTGGACTTGGCGATGGCCCCCCAGTGGCCGCGAACGCGAAACACGGCCAGAACATGGTCGTCGTCATGCACCGCTTCCAGATCCACCAGCAGCGGGGGATGCCCGAGCAACCGCAGCGCTGCAGCGGCCAGCAGCGCACCTTCCATGCAGTGCGCGATTCCATCGCGCAGGACGCGCCGGGGGGACCGGCAGGTTACGCCATCCGGTTCCTTGTTGTAGCCGATTTCCTCATCGAGGAAGCGCTGAATCCGATCCGGCGTTCTCAAGCCCGTCAACACCCGGGATTCGTCGCGATTGAATCCGTTCCACCCCGCATGCTTCACGGTTCCACATCCCTCCCGAGCTTGTCTTCTAACCTCACCCAGACCCCGCCTCGTGGCATCCCCTGGTGTCCGGCCAGCTCATAGACCCGCAGTCTGGGCTCCGGGCCGCCGCCAGTCGCCCCATCTGGATAGGAGGCCAGCAAACGCCAGACGCCGGGGTGCGATTCCACCATCCGCAGCAATAAATCGTGATGCTCTCTGGGGCGATCCAGTTTGCTCTGCAACACCAGGATACCCACGGGAGCTTCCTTGAGGCGAGCTTCAATCGCATCGATGGTGTGGTAACTCGTGGAGTAATCATCGCCGGGCCAGCCTGACTTGCTTACGAACTTGCTGGCGCGCAGGACGATGTGTGACGGCCGGCGCTCGGCGAGCGCGACTTCGGAGATAAACATTCCCTCATTAACCGAATCGCCCGAGACCAGAAACACGGAGTTCCGGTACTGCGGCGCCGACACTAGCGCGGCGGCCTGCGTGTATCCGGCGGGAACCTTGCGCGGCACGTTGAGAACGTTGACGACAGTCCAGGATGCCAGGACTGTCAGAACGGCCGCAGAGTGCCAGCGGGGAAGCGGTTCGGCCAGGCGAACGATTCCCGCCACGGCGAACAACAGGAGCGGTGCCACCAGCGGAGCCATATTCCGCGCTTCGTCCGCCGAGCGCGCAACGGCGAGGAACATTAGCATCGAGCACACGCCCGCCACCCCGGACACCCATCGGGCGTCGTCACGGCTTTCGAGATGGAAAGCGCGTCTGTTCGCGGCGATACCGATCCCGGCGAGGATCAGGATGGGCGCGCCGATCCTGCCAGCCCAGGTCCAGAACATGGCCCATTGTTCGGTCGGATCAATCGCAGGCGCACCGAGAAATCCCGTTCGTTGCTGCAACGCCTCCGGCGCAAAGTAGTACCACGGTCCGCATATCGCCGCCACCATGGCGGCCGGCAACCAAAACGAAGGCCGGGCGATGAGTTTCCATCGCCGGGCGAGCAGGAGACAAACGATAGGGAGAAGAGCGAGGACTATCCCGGTTCCTTTAGTCAGAATCGCAAGGCAAGCCCAGGTCCCGAACCGAGCCGCCGGGCGCCAGCCCGGTACGTGCAGGTAGTCGCCATAAGTCAAGACGGCCGCCAGCACAAACAGAGCGACGGGAATATCCAGCATTACCGCGCTGTTCAGCCACTCAATCTGAGGATAAGAAAGAAGCCAGAAGCCGGTGGCCAGGGCGATGGGGGACCCGAATCGTGGGTGGGCCCAGTGAAACAGCAAGGAGGCCAGCAGAGCGGCGAACAAGGCATGGCACGCAAGAATGGAGGCGCGTGTAGCGGGAAAGCCGAGATTCCATACTGCCTGCAGTACGTAGTAGACGGGCGGCCAATGGCCCAGGGCCACCTTCGGATAATGTGCGTAGTAGCTTTCCGCGAAGCGCATCGGAGATTGTGAGAATCCGCCGGCGATGTAATCGCGGACGAGCAGGCTCGTGACAGCGTGTGCAGGTTCGTCCGGGTGCGCACCGAACTCACTTTGATAAGCCCCGCTGGCGTACTGCAGCATCACTGCGGCGGTGTAAAACACAACGAACGCACCGGCGGCCGGCAGTAGGTTCCGTCCGGCGCAACTCATCGTCGCGCCTCCGTTGCCGGGACCGGCTTGCGGGCGCGGACCGCCGAGAAGCAACCGGTGAATTCGCGGGTCGGAAGCCTGTCCAAAGCCGCAAACGCACGGAGCAGGAAAGCGATGGGCCGGTCCGCACGGCGGCCCAGCAACCGCCGGAGCGCGAGGAACAAGACCGTGGATACAAGCCGGGGATTGTGGATCAGCATGCGGGAGTCGAGCACCTCTAATCCCGTCTGCTGGAGCATGCGGATCAACCGGCTCCGGGAAACGGTGACGCCCAGCCGGAAAGGCATGCATCCCCAACTGCTCAACAGCCGCAAGAGCCAATAGAGGGGATTGCGCGGGTTGTCCAACGTGACGACCATCTTCCCGCCGGGCCTCAGCACACGCGCCAACTCGGTCAGCGCGTCGCGCAATTCGTCCGTCGAAGCGAGGTGGTCCAGCGTGGATGTCGACACGATGGCGTCGAGCGAACCCGTAGCGATAGCCAGATGCTTCGCATCGCAGCAGAACAGCCCAGCTCCCGGCTGTTCGAATCGCCGGGCTGCACACTGCACGGTGCTGATGTCCAAGTCGATTCCGAAACGGCGGCGGGGCGCGGGCTCAATGTCGAACAGGATGTGATCGTTGCCGTTAGCTTCCTCAAAGAGGTCGGTTTTGAGAAGCCGCGATGTCGGGGAAGGGTTGCTCCAGCCGCGCATCAGTTCAAGATGTACTTCGCGCTTCTGCGCCGCCACCAGGGGGTCGAGGTACCAGGATGAGCTCGCGGCTTCGGTCGTGTTCGGCAAGTCTATATTCTAGATTGGAACGGGCCCCGGCCGCGACGATACTATATCTTCATGGCGGGATCGCACTTCGTCCTCTTCGGCGCGGCGCACCTGGGGATTCTCGCCGGCATACCCGCCCTGGCGGGTGTGTTGGGCTGGTGGGGAAGACGAGGCCCTTCGGGCGCCAGAGTTATTCGGCTCGGGGCCGGCGCCTTTCTACTCGTCAACGAACTTATCTGGTACGCGTTCAAGTATCACCGCTACCACATTCCGTTTCCGGAAGGACTGCCACTGCAGCTTTGCGACCTTGCGCTGTGGTTGACCATCGTGGCGTGCTTCACATTGAAGCCATGGGTGTTCGACGTAGCCTATTACACGGGCGTGGGCGGTTCCGCCCAGGCTGTTCTGACGCCGGATCTGTGGGAGCCGTTCCCCTCCTATCCAACGGTCTACTTCTTCCTGGCGCACGGCGGCTTGATCGCCGTGATACTAGCGTTGATCTGGAGCGGCCATGCCCGTCCACGCCCCGGTTCCCTCTGGCGCGGCCTGATTGCCGCAAATGCATGGGGTCTCGCCGTGGGCCTGTTCAACGCCGCGTTCGGCACCAACTATATGTACCTGTGCCGGAAGCCTGCCGAGGCGTCCCTGCTCGATTGGTTCGGGCCCTGGCCGTGGTACCTGGCGGCGGGAGAATTGACCGCGGTGGTCCTGTTCACCTTGTTGTGGTTGCCCTTCCGCCGAGCGAGAGGGCGGAATGCGGTACAGTGATTCGTTGATGAACAGGGCCGGCCTATTGTTGCTTTTCGGCGCGGTGCTGGTGGTGGCGGCCCCTCCCGGCGCCACCACGTTGACCAACAAGCGTCTGAAGTTCCGCGTGAGCGCCGGTCACACAGCGACATTGCGGCGCGGCGACGTGGAAGCGGTGATCGTCGACAATGAGGCCTTCGGCCCAGATCACAAACAGGGCTACAACGGCGTCGCCTCATTGAAGCACAAGCGCCGCGGGGGCAATGTGTTCGTGCCTTCGTACGCGGGGCTGAATTTCGAGCTGATCTTCGATGGCTCCCACGCGCCGCGCGATGTGATGTTCGAACCCAGGCGCGCGCCCATGGAACTGCGCATTCTCGGAAAGAACAGCGTCGAGCTATACCAGGCGCCGACGCCGAATTGGAAGCTGGAAAGTGCCACGCGGTTCGAACTCGAACGCGGCGGTGTTATCCATATGACTTTTGAATGCATCCCACGCGCGCAGGTTTTCAAAAACGGCTGGATAGGCCTGTTCTGGGCGAGCTACATCGACAAGCCCGGCGTGGGCACCATTCACTTCATGGGCCGCGAGCGCGGTTCGCGCGGGGAGCGCTGGGTCGAAGCCGCCTCGCCGTCGCACGGTGTGCAGTCGACGCACGTCCCTGCCGGCGACACGCGCCGGTTCGAACGCGCACCGAACTTCCCCCCGCACTGGATGGCGTTCAGTTTTTCCAATTACGAATACACGCAGCCGTTCTATTTCGGCTTCAGCCGCGGCCTGGGTCTATTGATGGAATTCCGTCAACAGGACCGGATCTGGTTCACGCAATCGCCTTCGGGCGGCGGCAAAGGCAATCCCGCATGGGATTTCCAGTATCATATTCCGGACTACAAAACCGGTGTGCCCTATGGGTTCGAAATGCGTTTGGCCCACGCGCCCTTCGACGGACAGGAGAAGATGAAGAAGCTGCACGAAAAGTTGGCCAAGAGATGGAGGCAATAGATAAATGAGAAAGTACGGCATTCTTGCCATTGGTTTGTCGGCTGCATGGCTGGTGGGGTGCGGCCCGTCGGCCGTTGCGCCCCAAGCCAAGAAAGACAGTTCCGCTTACACGCTTATTACCGTGGATCCGGCGCACTTCCACGCCGCCCTGGTTCAGAAGGAGATGTATCCTGGCGTGTCGAAGAAGGTGTTCGTCTACGCGCCGCTGGGAACCGACCTGACCGCGCACCTGAATCGCATCGCGCTGTTCAACCAGCGGAAGGACAACCCCACGTCGTGGGAACTGGACATCCGCACCAGCCCGGATTTCATGGAGCGGATGCTCAAGGAAAAGCCCGGCAACGTGGTCGTATTCAGCGGGCGCAACCGCCTGAAGATGGACCGCATCGTGGCCTCGGTCAATGCGGGCCTGAACGTGCTTGCCGACAAGCCGTGGATTCTGAAGTCCGAAGACCTGCCCAAGTTGAAGTCGGCGCTCGATACGGCCGACGCGAAGAAGTTGATCGCGTACGACATTATGACCGAGCGTTTCGAGATCACCAGCATCCTGCAGCGTGCCCTGGTGAGTGAGAAGACCGTATTCGGCGACATCGTGCCGGGCACGCCCGCCGAACCGGGCGTCTACATGGAGAGCGTGCACCACATGATGAAGACCGTGGCGGGCGTGCCGAGCCTGCGTCCCGCCTGGTTCTTCGACATCAAGGAGCAGGGCGAGGGACTGTCGGACGTGGGCACGCACTTAGTCGACCTGGTGCAGTGGACGCTCTTCCCCGAACAGATGCTGGACTACCAGAAGGACATCCAGATTCTCGACGGCAAGCGCTGGCCCACGGTCCTGACGAAGGCCGACTTCCAACGTGTGACGGGAGCACCGGATTTCCCGCCGTACCTGGCCGAAAACGTCAAAGGCGACAAGCTGGACTACTTCTGCAACAACATGGTGAGCTATACGTTGAAAGGCGTGGCGGTGAAGCTGGACGTGCTGTGGCGGTATGAGGCTCCGGCGGGCACCGGCGACACGCACTTCGCGGTGTACCGGGGCACCAAGTCCCGCATAGAAGTGCGCCAGGGTAAGGCGGAGAACTTCCGTCCTGAACTGTATGTCGTCCCACCCTCGGCCGCAGCCAAGGCCGAATTGGCCGAAGCGCTGAAGACAAAGGTCGCGGCCCTCCAGGCGCAATTTCCCGGAGTGGCTGTTGCGGATACGGGAAAAGAATTCAAGTTCTCGATCCCGGACAAGTACCGCATCGGTCACGAAGCGCACTTCGGACAGGTGGCGCTGAAGTACTTCAGCTATCTGAAGGATCCTGCGAAACTGCCTGCGTGGGAAAAGCCGTTCATGATGGCGAAGTACTACGTTTCCACGAAGGGAACGGAAGCGGGCCACAAGAAGTAGCCCGCTAGAGGGGGGCGCGTCATGCAATCCCGGCGAGGTTTTCTCTCCTCGGCCGCATGGCCGTTGATCGGGGCGCGGGCCGCTGCGGCCGCGCGCCCCAACATCCTTTGGATCTCGTGCGAGGATACCGGCCCGCAATTGGGATGCTACGGCGACGCCCGCGCGGTGACGCCGGTGCTCGACAGACTGGCAAGCCAGGGCGTGTGTTACACCCGCGCCCACACGGTGGCCGGCGTCTGTGCCCCCAGCCGGTCCGGCATCATCACCGGGATGTACCCTTCGACGCTGGGCTCGCAGTACATGCGCTGCCGGATCGAACTGCCGCCCGAGGTGCGATGCTTCCCCGAGTACCTCAGACAGGCCGGTTACTACTGCACCAACAATTCGAAAACCGACTATAACTTCCCGCCTCCGGCCGGCGCCTGGGACGAATCCAGCGGCAAGGCGCACTGGCGCAAGCGCGCGCCGGGCCAGCCGTTCTTCTCGGTTTTCAATATCCTCTGCACGCACGAGGGCCAGGTGCGGTTGCGCGGGGCAAAGTACGAAGCGGTCACCGCGCGGCTCGGGCCGGGCGAGCGGCAGGATCCGGCGCGATTGCCGCTACCGCCGTACTATCCGAACACGCCGGAGAGCCGACGTGATTGGGCGAACTACTACGAGCTCATCACCGCCATGGATCACCAGGCCGGCGACCGGCTGAAGGAACTCGATCAGGACGGTCTGCTGGACGATACCATCGTGTTCTTCTGGGGCGACCACGGCGTCGGCCTGCCGCGCGCCAAGCGATGGGTATACGAAGCGAGCACGCACGTGCCGCTCATCGTGCGCATCCCGGAGAAATTCCGCCAGGCGGGACAGGCCAAGCCGGGTTCGCAGGATGGCCGGCTGGTGAGTTTCATCGACCTGGGTCCGACGGTGCTGAACCTCGCTGGCCTCGAAATACCTTCGCACATGCAAGGGCAGCCCTTCCTGGGACCCAAGCTGCCGACGCCGCGGCGCTACATCTTCGCCGCGCGCGACCGCATGGATGAACGCTACGACACGATTCGCGCCGTCTCCGATGGCCACTACCGGTACATACGCAACTTCGAGCCGTGGAAGCCCTGGGCACAGCCGCTTACTTACGCCGAACAAGGCAATGTCCTCAAGGAAATGCGCCGGTTGCAAAAAGCCGGGAAGCTCACGGGTCCGGCTGTCGCCTTCCTGGCGGACCGCAAGCCGGTAGAGGAGCTTTACGATGTGCGCGAGGATCCCTGGTGCATCCGCAACCTCGCGGGCGCGGCGGCGCATCGAACCGTCGAGGCGCGTTTACGCAAGACGCTCGACGATTGGATGATCGAGACCCGCGATTTGGGCCTGATCCCCGAGCCGGTGGTGGCCGAGCGCGGCACGCGCCTGGGCTCGCGCCTGGCGATTCTGCAACAGGCCGGCGCGGAGGATTACATGCGGCGTCTTCGCGCGGCGGCCGATAAAGCTAACCGCGGCGCGCCAGTCGAAGCGTTCGCGCCCCGGATGAGGGATCCGGATGAGGCCATCCGCTATTGGGCCGTCATGGGCATGGCGCAGGCGCGGCCCAAGTCCCTCGCCGGGCTGCGTGAAGCGATGAAAGACCCCTCGGCCGTAGTCCGCGTAGCGGCGGCTCGCGAAGTGGGCGATCCGGAAGCGGCCGCGTTGTTGGAAAAGGAACTTGCGAACCCGAACGAGTGGCTGCGGCTGCGCGCGGCCATCGCGCTCGACGAGTTGGGCGTCGCCAGCGAAGCTTTGCGCAATGCGGCGCGCGACACGAACGAATACGTCCGCCGCATCGCGGCTCATGCCTTCGCGCGGCCGTGAGAAAATACGAAGTGATGCTTCGTCGCTCGTTGTTGGCAGTTACTATGTGCGCAGCGGCTGCGTTTGCCGCCGGCAATCTTCCCCGCAAGGCCCCCGAGTTCGTTATCAAACTGCCCAACGGCGGACAGAAGCTGCTCAGCCAGTATCGCGGCAAGGTTGTGGTGATGGAGTTCCTGCTCACCACTTGTCCGCATTGCAAGGGCACCAGCCGTCTCATGACGCGGCTGCAGGCCGATTACGGCTCGCGGGGGCTCGTGTGCCTCGGCGTGGCGATCAACGATGGCGCTCAGTACAGCATCCCGGCTTACGTGAAGGAGACCGGAGCGAACTTCCTGGTGGGTTACTCCGACCGCGACCCCGTGCTGGGGATGCTCCAGCATCCCGCTAACAAGTCGCTATTGGTGCCGAGGCTTGCATTCATCGACCGGCACGGCATGTTCCGGTTCGACCACGGCGGCGGCAACGACGACGAATTCTTCAAGAACGAAGAGAAGATCATGCGGTCCCTCATCGAACAGATGCTCGGCCCGGCTCATAGGACCCCAATAAAGAAGAAGTAGCGGGTCAGCCGCTGCGTGAAATAAGCTGAGTACTTGCTCATGCTCTCGCGACGGCATTTCTCCAAACCGATCCTCCTGCTGTTGCCGCTGGTTTTCGCAGCAGTGTGGCCCGCGCCGGCCGACGTTCGCATTGCGGCGGGCCAGGAAAGCGCATCGATCGAGATTGGCGGCGAGCCGTTCGCCACGCTGCAGTTCGGCAAGCAGACAGGCAGACCTTTCCTGCATCCGCTGCGCACAGCAAGCGGCAAGATCATCACGCGCGGCCCGCAGTCGGGGACACAGGGCAGCGTCCCCCTCCCGGCAGGCCTCTGGATGGGGCACGCGCGCGTGAATGGCGTGGACTATTGGGAGGCCGCTCCCGGAGCTCACCCGGATCACAAGGCGGGTTCGGTGGTGTTCCGGGAGCTAACGAAAATCGAGCAGGGAGTCGATCGCGGATCCATCTGGCTCACGGCGGATTGGATTGACCCCGACGGTGCGGCGGTCGTGACCGAGAAGCGCACCATGGCTTTCTCGGCAGGGCCGGAGGACTCCCGCATCATCGACATAGACTGCCGGCTGGAGCCCCGCCAGCGTGTCTTGATCGGCGATAGCACCAACGGCATCCTGGGCCTGCGCCTCGCCGCGCCTTTCGAGGAGATCAACGGCGGCCGCCCGCGCACCTTCACAGGCGACGCAGGTTCGGATGGCGTCACCGGCAAGCGGTCCCCGTGGCTCGACTACATGACCATCATGCAGAGGGAGCGCATCGGCGTGCTGATCATGGATCACCCGCGCAATCACAATTTCCCCACGCGTTGGAAAGTGCGCACCGAAGCCTCCATCATCGCCACGCCGTTCGCCGAGCTGGACTATTACAACGAAGCGCCGCTGAAGGGGCCCGCGCCGAAGACCGCGCGCGACGCCGGCATCACGCTGGAGAAGGGCGAAACACTGCGCTTCCGCTACCGCATCGTGATCCATCCATCGACGCTGGACATAGACCAGGCCTGGCGCGATTTCTGCGAGTTCAACTGGGACCGGCGTTAGCGTTGTTCGAACAGCAGTAGTTCGGATTCATGGTCGATGCCAATCGAGACGCTGGCGCCGCTGCGAAACGTTTCGGCTTTACCTGTGTTGTCTCGCGTCATCCGGTAGCCTCGGCGCGGGTCGAGAGACTTCGGCTGGAAAACGTAAGCTCCGGGCGGCTTTGGCGCGAGGCGCACTATCAGTGCCCAGGCGCGGGAGCGATCCGCGGCGGCGAACTCCATGGCGAACCAATCGCCCGAAGTGACGCCGCCGGTGGCGTTGACCGGCGCGTGATGATACGTCTTCACATGCGCGAGCACGGGGCGCATGAACTGTTTGTAGAGCGTCGTGTAGTGCGCGAACATCTCGCGCGTCTCCGGCCGGAACTCGTCCAGCGTCCGCGGGAACAGGCTGTTGAACGGCATGGGCGTGTTGGCGAGCGCGAAGGTCGACCGCAGCAGCGTGCGGAAGCTTGGACGATGTTTGGCGTCCGCCATGCCCATGGGCGTTACCAGCACTTCCGGCGGCAAATAAACCGTGAGGCCGCTGAGCATGCGGTAGACGTGCGGCAGCGATGTGCGGTCGCTCGTGAAATGCTCGTGCCAGTGGGCCAGCGAAGCCAGGTCCAGTCGAGTGCCGCCGCCGGAAGCCTGCTGCAGCAGCAGGTCCGGATGGCGCGCGCGAAGCCGGTCGAAGCCTGCAAACAACGCGTCGTAGTGGCGCCAGTAATCGCTTTCGAGGAAACCGCCTCGCAAGGTAACGCTGCCTTCGCCTTGCTCCGGCATGCAGAAGTCGTGGCGGTACAAGTCCAGACCATAGTGGCTTACGATGCCCTCCAGTTCGCCCGCAAAGTACGCGGCGGCGTCTGCACTCGCGAGATTCAGCACGGGCGCCGGATATGCGGATTTACCTGCGACGAACCAGTCCGAGTGTTCCTGATAGACTCGCGTATTCTTCCATCCTCCGATGGTTGCGGTGCTGCCAGGGCTGCGGAATCCGTCGCGCCCGCCTTCCGGTTCCGCGTACAACCCGAACAGCATCCCGAGATCGTGCGTGCGCCTGACCAACTGTGCGAGGCCCTGCGGGAACAGCCCCGGGTGCGGTTTGAGCCACTCGCCGTAGTTGGCCGCCCAGAACGGGCCATCCAGGAGGAACAGCTCGACACCCGCTGTCCGCAGCACCTCCAGGTACTTCAACAGGTTGCTTTCGTTGTACTCCTTGCCCCGAAAAATGGTCGTGGATTGATCTTCCGGCAGCAGGCACTGTACCAGGTAGGCGCGTTGAGGAGGATAGGCGGGGAGCACCGACCGGCGAATGTGCTCGTGCATGTTCTGCACGGCCAGACTGAAATCGCCGCGCGTGAAGCCCAGGTGCAGCGCCGGCGTTTCGACCGACTCGCCTGCCGCGATCACCCGCAGCGCGTTCTTGCTGGTGACCCAGGTTCGGAATCCCACGCGGGCACCGCGTTCGAAGTCGAAGCGCCTGTTTGCGGGCCATCCCAGTTCGGCGAACAGGAATTCCTTGGTCGAATCATTGCGTAGCACGAAAACCGGGTGACGATAGGAAAGTCCAATTTCCTGCCTGATCTCATCGCGCGGCCAGGCCAGCGCGCGCCACTCGAACCATCCTTCCCACGGGTAATGATCTCGTGTGGTCGAACCTACGCTGATGCTATCGTTGGCGCGCCACAAAGTGCCGCACCAGGGTGCCAGCGCAGTGATGGCCAACGGCGCGCGCCCCGTGTTGCGGATCTCCAGCCAGCGCTTGATGACGGAAGAGCCATCGACCAGCGTGTGCACCCGCAAGGCGACCGGCGCGGATTGGTACTCGAGGTCCACGGCGTGGTGCCCGGCGGAAAGCGTCTGCGCATGGACCCAGCGCCAGCCGCCCGCCAGATCGAGTTCCGGCCCGGAAGGCGCGGTGCGGACGCGCAACTGGAAAGCGGCGCCGCCCGAGTCCTGCGCTGCGGCGGAGTCCAGCGGCAGCGCCACCAGCCGCCCGTCGCGCAGTTGTTCGCGGTAGATCATGGATCCGGACCTGTACACGGCCGAACCCTTCCCGAAGCGCGCCCCGGCCTCATCAGCGGCAAGGGCGCTGCTCAATACGAGCAGAACCAGGCAGAAGCGTGGCATATGTTCCCCCGGAGCCTATCACGGCCCGGAGGCGGGCCGTTCATTCCGGCTGATTTTCGGTCCACTTGCGCAGCCGCTCGAGCAATTCGCCGACGCGCTTCTCGCTGCCGCGATCCGTGGGGAAGTAGTAGCGATGCCCGGCCAGCGATTCGGGCAGGCACTGCATGTTGGTAATGGCGTCCTTAAACTGGTGCGCGTGTTTGTATCCTTCGCCGTAGCCCCACTCCTTCATCGAGCGCGTTACGGGATTGCGCAGGTGCAGCGGAACCGGGTCCGCCATGGTCTCGCGGACGTCCTTCTGGGCGCTAAGCAGGGCCTGATACGCGGCGTCGGACTTGGGCGCCAGCGCGAGATAGATGGCCGTCTGCGCCAGCGCCTGGTCGCCTTCGGGCTCGCCCATGAAGTGCACGGCCTGCATGGCGGCGATGGCCTGTTCCAGGGCGCGTGGGTCGGCCAGGCCTATGTCCTCGATCGACATGCGCACCAGGCGGCGCGCGATATACAGCCGGTCCTCGCCGCCTTCCAGCATGCGCGCCAGCCAGTACAGGGCGGCATCCACGTCGCTCGAACGTACGCTCTTGTGAAGAGCGCTGATCAGGTTGTAGTGCTCCTCGCCGCTCTTGTCGTAGAGCAGCACTTTGCGCTGGATGGCGTCTTCGATGGCCTGGCGCGACAGCGCGCCCTCGGTGGAAGCTGCCGCGGCCAGATCCAGGATGTTGTACGCGGCGCGCGCGTCGCCATTGGCGTAAATGGCGATCTGTTCGAGCAAATCGTCGTCGGCCTGTAGTCCCAGCGCGCCCAGGCCGCGCTCGACGTCGTTGAGCGCGCGGCGCAGGAGGATGACGATTTCAGGCGGCGTCAGCGCTCGCAGCGAGTAAACTTTGGCGCGCGACAGCAGCGCCGAGATCACCTCGAACGATGGGTTCTCGGTGGTGGCGCCGATCAGCGTGATGTCGCCGCGCTCGACGTAGGGCAGGAACGCGTCCTGCTGCGCTTTGTTGAAGCGGTGTATCTCGTCGACGAACAGGAGCGTGCGCCGGCCCAGGCGCCGGTTGCGTTCGGCGCCGACCATCACCTCTTTGATCTCCTTGATGCCGCTCAGCACCGCGCTGAAGGGCACGAAGTCGCACCGTGTCATGTGCGCGACGATGCGCGCCAGTGTGGTCTTGCCCACGCCCGGGGGGCCCCACAGGATGAGCGACGTGAGTTGATCGCGATCGATCAGCACGCGCAGCGGCTTGCCGGGGCCCAGGATGTGTTCCTGTCCGACGAACTCGTCCAGCGTCTCCGGGCGCATGCGCTCGGCCAGTGGGCGTTTGCCCGGGCTTTGGGGCGGTGTGGTGTCGAACAGGCTCACTTGCGCAGCGTCCTTTGCCGGCTGGCTTCGTACAGGATCACGGCGGCGGCGACGGCGGCGTTCAGCGATTCGACGCCCGAGGTCGGGATACGCAGGTCGATCGCGGCCGAACGCAGCGTCTCGCTCACGCCGTGCCCTTCGCTACCGATGATCACCGCCGCGCGGCGGGTGAGATCCACGTCGCCCAGCCGCTTCTTGCCGTTGGGCTGGGTGGCGTAAACGTCCAGCCGCTTCTGTTCGATGGCGGCGCGCGCCAGCGCGGCGTCCAGCCCCGTCACCAGCGGCATACGGAAGACCGATCCCGCCGAAGCGCGCAGCGTTTTCGAATTGTAAGGGCTCACTGCACCCTTCAGGAAGATGACGCCGGTGGCGCCGAACGCTTCCGCGGTGCGCACGATGGCCCCGGCGTTGCCCGGATCCTGCACGCCGTCGAGCACTACCACCAGAGACTGGGCGCGGAACAAGTGCTCCAGCGTCCAACTGGGCGGGCGGACCAGCGCGATGACGCCCTGGCTGGCCTCGGTGCTGGAGAGCGCGCCGAACAGCGCATCGGGCAGTACGACGACGCGCAGTTCGCGAAGCCCCTTGACGTGGCCCTCCACGGCGGTGCGAACCGAGGCCGCCGCCAGCACGGCCTTCACCTGACAGTCGCTGCGCAGCGCTTCTTCCAGCAGGTTGAACGATTCGGCCACGGCGAAACCGTCTTCTGTCAGGGAGCCTCGAACGATGGCGCGGCGGACGTCCTTGAGCAGGGGATTGCGCGGGCTGGAAAGAACTTCGATTTTCGCCATGGTATAGGCTGTAATAGGATTATTGGACGTTTCGAGTCCTGGCGCAACATGAAGCGATGGCTCGCCATAGCGGGAGCGGTTGTAGCGATCGCGTTGGCGGTGCATCTGGGCCACACGGCCATGTTGATCCGCCAGCAGTCGGTGGCCGACGAAGCCCGGCCCGCGGATGTCATTGTTGTGTTGGGCGCGGCCGAGTACCGGGGCAAACCCTCGCCGGTGCTGCGCGCACGCCTGGAGCACGCGCTGGAGTTGTACCGCCGTGGGATCGCGCCGCGCATCCTCACCACGGGCGGCGCCGGCGGCGACCCCATTTTCACGGAAAGCGACGTGGGACGCGCATGGCTCATTCAGCGCGGCGTGCCCTCGGAGGCGATCATTGTGGAGGAGGAGGGCGAGAGCACGGCGCACAGTCTGTCGGTCGTGGTCGAGATCATGCGCCGGATGCAGTTGAATTCGTGCGTTGTGGTGAGCGACGGCTACCACATCTACCGCGTGAAGCGCATGCTCAAGGCGCGCGGCGTGACCGTCTACGGCTCGCCGCGGCCCGCCAATCCGCACCGCTCCCGAAGCCTCTGGTGGCTCTACCTGCGCCAGGCGGTGGGAAGCCTGCTGTGGGAGGTGGGGATCAATATCTGACATCGGAGGTGCCTCCATGCGTGTGCGCGCCGCTGTTTGTGCCTTTTGGATTCTCTTTGCGCCGCTGTCGTTGCTTTCTGGCGCCGCATCCCGGCCGCGCGAGGTCGCCCGCATGGATCAGAGGCCCATTCTGGTCCGGCTGCCGGACCGCACGCTTGCCGGCTGGTTCATTGACAAGGCCGATGGCGCGCAGCAGGTGTTCCGCATCGACTCGAATGACAACGGCGACACGTGGAGCGCGCCGCGCGCCGTGTTGCGGCTGCCCGGCGGCCATGGCGAATTCTACGGTTTGCAGCCGCTGGCGACGCGCGACGGCGACGTTCACCTGTTCCTGATCCACATGGCGAAAGCGGAGGACGTTTCGCGCGGGGAAGGCGAGCGCGTCCGACATGTCGACTGGCGCGACCGCCACCTGGATCTCTGGCACACGAAGTCGAGCGCCGGGCGCCCTCCATGGCGGGAGCCGCGAATGATCTGGTCCGGCTACACGGGCTCGCTCAACAGCACCATCGAGCTTCGCAACGGTCGCATCCTGCTGCCGTTCTCATACGCCACCAAGCGGGATTGGCGGAACCGCGGCGACGGCTTCGAGCAATTCACATTCATGGGCAAGTTCGATTCCATCGCGCTGTACTCGGACGACCGGGGCGACACGTTCCATCTCTCCGCGCCGCCGCTCAAGGTGGAGACGCCCGACATCGTGTCGGCATACGGGGCCGTCGAACCGGTCGTGATCGAACTCAAGGACGGCCGCGTGTGGATGTTCATCCGCACGCAGCGCGGGCGATTCTATGACTCTTTCTCTCCCGATGGAATCAAGTGGTCCGAGGCGCAGCCTTCCCCGATCACATCCTCGGACTCGCCCGCCGGGTTGACGCGCACCGAAGACAGCCGGATCGTGCTGGTGTGGAACAACTGCCGGCGCTTCCCGTACGCTCATGGCGGCCGGCACGTGCTGCACGCTGCGATTTCCGCCGACGAAGGACGCACCTGGACGGGCTACCGCGAGGTTCTTCGGGACCCCAAGCGCGATCAACCGCCGCCGCCGGGAGGCGACTTCGGCACCGCCTATCCTTTCCCGCTCGCGGCCGGGGGCGATCGCATC
>JAJFUV010000222.1 GCA_021372245.1 Terriglobales bacterium | reverse complement strand
CAAGGCCCAGGAAATCCCCGCAAGTGCTGTCGGCCAGATGACATCGGGATGGTTCGTGAAGAGGGGGACGCGGCCGTCGTCTCCCTGCGCCTGGGCCAGACGGGCGCAGGATGGACCAAGCGCATCCCGCGCGAGGCCCGCCGCGCACATGGCAATAGTAGCCAACGCTGTTGAGTCGGGTCGAAACTCTCCACCCGGACGGAGCGCGAAGCCGCCATCCGGCAGACAGTTCTCTTGGAGTGCCTTCCAGGCCGCGCCGATGGCGTGCTGGCTGCGGGCGTCAGTCGTCGTCATCGGTGCTCCCTCCTTGTGAAAGGATACCGCGCCGGTGTCGGGCAGGGAAGATGACTGTGCCAGATGAAAAACGACGTTCACAGCAGTCACCAACTTTCTATGTCATTTGGACTAAACAAGAAAGCTCCTTCTCCCGGCTCTTGGCCGTCTCCGCCTCTGAGACAATCCCTACGAGGGCCGCACTATGTCTCTAGCCACATCACCCGCGCAACAGCCTGAAACCATCCGCCAAAGTCCGCTCATCTTCGGGGGCCGGTCCCCCTCATCTCACTTCACCCACAACTTATTGAATCCAAAGCCGATCACCCCGAATTCCTGGCTTCAAACGAACCCGAACCGGACCCGCAACCTGTTGATTCCATTGACCCGCTTCCGCCCGGAGAACCCACGCAAATCGAGGCCGCCGCCTCGCGTCGTCGCACTGCGCTGTCCGCGTCAGCGCAGAAGGTTGAGGACGACGAAGACCAGCACGCCAAGAGCGATAGACACGCCGTGCGGGAGCGTCACGGCCTTGGGGTTGTGGACATCCAACTCCTCCCGCTTCATGTACGGCGCGCGGAACTGCGACAGCTCCTTGAGGATGAACCCGACGTTCCACAACGTGGTTGCCACCCGTCCTTTGGTCAGCAGAAGAACGATCGCGATGACGCCGCCCAGGATGCAGGCCAGCAGGAAAATCCAGATCCATCCGTCCGGGCCCGCGATGGCCCCTAGAGCCGCCATCAGCTTCACGTCGCCCGCGCCCATGGCCCTCAGCAAGTAGAGAACGAAGTAGATCCCGAAGGCGATGCCCAGGCCCATGGCGGAAGCTTTCAAACCGGCTAGTCCTGCGATCCAGCTATTCACCGCTAGCCCTGCAAGCGCACCGGTCACACTCAGCCAGTTGGGAATCCTACGGAACCGGAAGTCATAGACCGCGGCTGTTAAGGAAACCGTCAGCAGCAGGACGGTGGGGACGGCGGCGATGTATGGGGTCGTCATGCGCTCTCACATATTCAGAAACTTTAGGATGATGAAGAGATTCCAGGCGACCAGGGCGGCGAAGCCGTAATTGATCCACTTGATCACGCGGATTTTCCTCTGCCAGAGGCAGATGCCGCCCAGCAGGCCGGCGATCAGCTTGGAGATGCTCACGCCGACTATTGGGTCCCAACGCATAAGCAGCCGGATGAACGGGCTGAATTCCTGGACTCCTATCCTCAGGCCGATGACGGTGGTCATGAAGTCCAGCAACTGCAGGTAGAGGAAGACTTCGACCACGGAGATCACGGCGGAGTTGTCGTACTTAGCGGTAGAGGATCGGCTCATCGGATCAGACCAGACCATCACGAAACTACGAGTCCAGCTCCGGTGTTTCGAGGTGCGCGAAATACAAGTCGGCCGCCGTTTCCAGTGTCTCCGGATCGGCCTGGGCCGGCTGACCTTCGAAACCGCTGATCCAATCCAAAATGTCGCAGATGTCTCGCGGATGGCAGGCGCGCAGCTTCCCGCGGTTCAAGCGCAGGCACAGGTTTCGCAAGTACTCCGCGGCCCCTGCCGCGCCCACGATTTTCCGTTGCTCCAGCAGCCGTTCGAAGATCGTGTCGAAGGCTTGAGCATCCGGCGACTTGATGTGGATCTTGTTCGGAATGCGCCGGAGAAAAGCCTCGTCGGCCAGCGAGTTGGGATCCAGGTTGGTGGCGAAGACGACCATGATTTCGAAGGGGATCTCGAACTTGACTCCGTAACGCAGGGCCAGGTAATCGACATGCCTGTCGAATGGTACAATCCATCGGTTCAGCAACTGCTGCGGAGACATGGTTTGGCGGCCGAAGTCGTCGATCACCAGGATGCCGTTGTTGGCCTTCATCTGCAGTGGCGCCGCGTAGATATTGCTGCCCTCGTCCAGATCGAGGTCCAGCATCCGGGCGGTCAACTCGCCTCCCGCCATGACGCAAGGCCGCTGGCAGATCACCCAGCGCGCGTCCATTTCCTCCAGCTCCACATTCGCTTTCTTGTGAACGGCTGGATCGTAAACGGCGATCACCTGGCCGTCGACTTCCACGGCATAAGGGATCAGCACCAGGTCCTGGTAGGCGCGCACCAGGCGCTCGGCCACGCTGGTCTTGCCGTTGCCGGTGGGCCCATAGAGGAAGAGACTCCTCTGGGAATAGAGCGCCGGCCCAATTTGGCCGATAACTGACTCGGGCAGCACCAACTCGCTAAGAATATCGCGCAGTAATTCGCGGCTGAGTTTGAGCTTGGCGCGCTGCGCTCGGACGGTGGCGGTATAAGCGGGCAGAGATACGGGAGTGGGCCCTATGTATTGGGTGGCGCCAGCGCGCTCCGACGCCAGCCGGCCCCCGGCCACCGTCAGGCTGAACGAGTAATCTTCACCGATGGCGTGGCGCGGATCGGGGCTGGTGAGTCCCTTCACCTCGATGAGTTTCTGATGCCGCAAGTCGTGGAAAATACTCTCCACCACGGGGCGCGTCAGCCTTAGGGCGTTGCACAGCGAGGAGAGGCTGCTGGTGCCCTCGGCGCCGATGCGCCGCACGATGAGGTCGGAAACGAAACTCTCGGCGAGGTCCAGTCTCGCCACGTCGAAGATCCTGGGCGGAACGACCGGCAGTTTTGCGTGCTTAGGGCTGTGCATGGTTCCTCCTGTTTCTATCGGCACTACCGCATCCTGCGAGTATATTCCATGTTTCGGTTTCAACGGGAATCTGCGATATTCTTGAGTCATGGCAGACGACGCGAAATCGGCTTCCCACGCCCTCGACATGGTTCCGCTGTATGATTCGTTGACCGTGGACGCGGAGATGGAGGCGGACGTGATCCGCGGAGTGCTGGATTCGAACGGCATACCGTCCCTCGTGAAACGCCCCGGCCCGTACCCCCCACTGGGCTACCAGGTGCTCGTGCCCCGCGGCAGGCTGAAGGAAGCGCAGCAGTTGATCGAAGAGGCACAGGCCGCCGGGCCCGAAGCCGCCGACGAAGCCGAACAGGGTTCAGAGGAATCCCAGTAGGGACCGGGCGTATCGTTCATTCATGAAGTGCCGCCGGCAGCATGAGGCCGGAGAAGACGTTCCATGTCGTCGATCTTGTCGCCCAATTCGTTGACTTTCATTGCAAGGCCGCGGATCTCCGATTCGGAGCGGCGGTTGACTTCGAAATCGAGTTCACCGCG
>JAJFUV010000276.1 GCA_021372245.1 Terriglobales bacterium | reverse complement strand
ACCTGCTCGGGATCCTCGCCCGAAAGCCCCACCAGCACCGCCAAGTCCGTCAGGTGGCCGCGGCCGGTGAGCGCCAGCGATCCGTAGAGATCCACAGTCACCCGGCAGGCTTCATCGAGCCGGCCGTCGTCGTCCAGCGAGCGGACGAAAGCGTTCGCCGCGCGCATTGGACCGCAGGTGTGTGAACTCGATGGGCCGATCCCTACCCGAAACAGATCGAATACGCTGGTCCTCATTCCACCTCAGTGGAGCCAGTTCAGAACGACCTTTCCGGAAGAGCCGGTATGCATGGCCGCGAACCCTTGCTCGTATTCAGTGTAGTCGAGCCGGTGAGTGATGACCGGCGTGATGTCCAGGCCCGACTCGATCATCACCGTCATCTTGTACCAGGTCTCATACATTTCGCGGCCGTAAATGCCCTTGATGGTGAGCATGTTGAAGATGACGGTCCTCCAGTCCATGTTCATCTCATGGGAGGGGATCCCCAGCATGGCGATCCTGCCGCCGTGGCTCATGTTGGCCAGCATTTCCCGGAACGCGACCGCGTTGCCCGACATCTCCATGCCGACGTCGAAGCCTTCCTGCATGCCAAGTTCCTTCTGCACTTCCTTGAGCGTCGTTTCGGTTGGGTTCACGGCCAGAGTCACGCCCATCTTGCGCGCCAGTTCGAGCCGGTAGGGATTCAGGTCGGTGATGACAACGTAACGCGCACCGGCGTGACGGGCCACGGCGGCGGCCATGATGCCGATCGGGCCCGCGCCGGTGACCAGCACGTCTTCGCCCAGCACCGGGAACGACAGCGCCGTGTGCACCGCGTTGCCGAAGGGATCGAAGATGGCGGCGATTTCCTCCGGCACGCTGGGGTTCAAGCGCCAGATGTTAGTCATGGGCAGCGAGAGGTACTCGGCGAAGGCTCCCGGACGGTTCACGCCGATGCCGGCGGTCTTCGCGCAAAGATGGCGCCGCCCGGCCAGACAGTTGCGGCAGCGCCCGCACACCACGTGTCCCTCGCCGCTCACCAGCTCACCGGGACGAAAGTCGGCGACGTTCGAGCCTACCTCGACAATCTCGCCCACGAACTCGTGGCCCACCGTCATGGGGACTGGGATGGTGGCCTGGGCCCACTCGTCCCATTCGTAAATGTGCAGATCGGTGCCGCAGATGCCGGTCTTGTGTATGCGGATCAGCACATCGTTGATGCCGATAGTGGGTTCAGGAACATCTTCCAGCCAGAGGCCGGGGCGGGAGTATTTCTTTACGAGAGCTTTCATGGCGCCTTTTTTTGATTCCGATATTTGATACGATCTCTTATATACTAGAACGTGGTCCGTTCAATATGCAAGACGCAATCTAATATTGTGAACAAGAAGAAGACGCCTCAAAGAAACCCGAAGCCGCCCTCGCGGCGCCCCGGTTCCTCCGAACTGGTTTCTTCGCAGCTTTCGGTGAGGGTAAAGAAGCTGCGCGAGCAGAAGCGATGGTCGCTCGAAACGCTTTCAGCGGCCTGCGGGGTGAGCCGGGCAATGCTGAGCCAGATCGAGCGCGGGCAAGTGAACCCGACGCTGGCGGTGACGTTCAACATCGCGCGGGCCTTCGAAATGTCGATCGGGGAACTGGTCGAGATGCCGGGTGTTTCCAGTTCCATCCAGGTGATAAGGGCCAACGACAGCGCCTACGATTTCCGCGGCGACAAGGACTGCCGCGTGCGGACGTTGTCGCCGTTGAACCTGGAGAAGGACGTCGAGTTGTACGAAGTGCGGCTGGCGAGGGGCGGCGCGTTGCGCAGCACGGCGCATTTCACTGGCACGCGCGAGTTTCTGGCGGTGGAATCCGGGCGTGTGCGCATCGAGTCCGGTGGCGACCACGAGGACCTGGCGGTGGGCGATTCGGTCAGCTACCGCGCGGACGTGAACCACGCCATCGTGAACATCGGCGACGGCGACGCGGTCGTGTTCCTGGTGGACATCTACCGCTGAGCGGGCTGGGGCAGTCGCACTGGTACAATGGAATCGAGTTCTCGAGGTGGAGGGGCTACCCAGTGTATATCGCACGCAGGCAGTTGCTATCCGGTGCCTTGCTGAGCAGCGTCGCGTGTTCGCGCGCGGCCAGTCAGGGTAAACTCGGGATTCCCGGACCGTATCGCGGGCGCGTTGTCGCCGTGGAACACCCGGGGAGCGTCATCAACCGCAAGTATCAGCGCGATGCCATCCGCGCCATGCTCGGCAAGGGCATGATGGAACTCACCGGCGCGCCCAGCCCGGTGGAGGCCTGGCGCGTATTCATTGAGCCCGGCGACGTGGTCGGCATCAAGCTCAACCCGGTCGGCCAGCCCTACCTGATTTCGGCTCCCGAGGTGGTCCAGAGCATCGTCGAATGCCTGGAACAGGTGGGGGTAAAGCGCAACCAGATCGTGGCATACGACCGCTATTACGATCAATTCCTGGGCGCCGGCTTCGACACATGGCTGCCCGCAGGGGTGCGTTGGACATACGCCACCAAGAAGGTGAACCTGCTGCAGCTCGACATGGAGGGCTATGACGCCGACCAGTACATGGAAATGGCGCTGGTGCTGCCGCAGGCGGATCCTTCCAACCATCACCACCGCCGTTCGTATGTGGCCAAGTTCGTCAGCAAGGACATCAACAAGCTGATCAATCTGGGCGTCATGAAGCACCACCAGTCGGCGGGCGTCACGGTGGCGCTCAAGAACCTGTCGCACGGGTTGGTGAACAACGTGAGCCGCAGCCACATCAGCAGCTCGAACAACGCCTGCGGCGCGTTCATCCCGACCGTGGTGGACATCCCCATCATCCGCCAGAAGACGGTGCTCAACATCATCGACGGGGTCATGGGCGCTTATCACGGCGGCCCCGGCAGCAAGGTCGGCAGATATTTGTGGGAACACAAGACCATGTATTTCGCCACCGATCCTGTGGCCGTGGACCGCGTGGCCTGGACGGTGCTGGACAACAAGCGCGAGCAGTCCGGCATGAGGCCCATCGCGCTGGCCTACGCCGACAACGACAGCACGTTCGTTCGGATGCAGCCGGAGTTCATCGAGATCGCCGGCGCGCTCGGCCTGGGTGAGAGTAACGAAGATAAGATCGACCTGAGGCGCGTTAAGCTCGCCTGAGCCCGCCCGGGTGTCCGGTTCCGGACACCACGATGCCGATATCGGGCACGTTGAAAGCGTGCCGCTCTTTCGCGTCAACCACTTACGTGTGGTCACCGGGGTGCACCATACTTCCCGGACCACATGGATATTCCACGCCAGGGCGCTGCTCGTAAGAAACTCATCCGGCGGATTGCCTACCTTTTTGTGGCTTTGACCGTCGTGCTAATGATTGGGCTCGGAACGAGCCGTCTGAAGCCTGCCGCGCCGTCCGTAGAGCGCTCAACAGTCTGGAGCGATACCGTGAAACGTGGCCCCATGGTGCGGCAGGTGCGGGGTCTCGGCACACTGGTTCCCGAAGAGATCCTGTGGATCCCCGCTCCCGCGGATGGGCGTGTCGAATCGATTCTGGTTCGTGCCGGGGCGCCGGTGGGCCGGGACACGGTGCTTGTGGTGTTGCGGAATCCGGAGATGGAACTGGCGGCGTTGGACGCCGAGTATCAGGTAAAGGCCGCGGAAGCCAAGTACACCGATCTGAAGGTCCGGCTGGCGAGCGACCGCCTCAACCAGCAAGCTGAAGTAGCCAAGATCGAGTCCGAGTACAAACAGGCCAGGTTGAAAGCGGATGCCGACGAAGCCCTGGGCAAATTGGGTCTGTTGGCTTCGCTGCAAACCAAGATCAGCGTCTCCGCGGCCGAGGAACTCGCCCACCGCCATCAGATGGAGAAGAAGCGGCTCTCGATCGGGGTGGAATCGGTTGACGCGCAGCTCGCAGTCCAGCGCGCCGAAGTGGACAAGCTGCGCGCCCTGCACATCCTGAAGCGCAGCCAGTTGGAGGCGCTGAAAGTGCGCGCCGGAGCCGCGGGAGTGCTGCAGGAACTGCCGGTTGAGGTCGGGCAGCGTGTCACGGCCGGAACCATCATGGCCAAAGTGGCGCAGCCCGAACGGCTGAAAGCCGAGTTGAAGATCGCCGAGACGCAGGCCAAGGACATCCAGTTGGGCCAGCGCTGTTCCATAGATACGCGAAATGGCGTGATCGACGGGCGCGTGATGCGCATCGACCCGTCCGTGAAGGAAGGCACCGTCACGGTGGATGTGAAACTGGAGGGCTCGCTGCCCGCCGGTGCGCGGCCCGACCTGAGCGTGGACGGAACCGTGGAACTGGAGCGGCTCGAAGACGTTGTATATGTAGGGCGCCCGACTTCGGGGCAGCCAAACAGCACGATCACTTTGTTCCGGGTGAGCGCGGATGGAAAGAACGCCACCCGGGTGCAGGTGAAACTGGGCCGCGGGTCGGTGACCACCATCGAGGTTCTGGAAGGCTTGCAGCCCGGCGACCAGGTAATACTTTCGGATATGACGACATGGGACTCTTATGATCGGATCAGATTACAGTAACGGCAATTCGCTGATTCATTTGGAAGGCGTGACCAAGGTGTTTCTCACCGACGAAGTGGAGACGCACGCGCTTTCGGGCATTCATCTCGATCTGCGCAAGGGCGAGTACCTGTCCATTGCGGGGCCGTCCGGCTGCGGCAAATCGACGCTGCTGTCGATCCTCGGGCTGCTGGATACGCCGAGCGACGGCAGCTACGTGTTAAACGGCAAGCCGGTCGAGAAGCTGAAGACCAGCGAGAGAGCCCGCATCCGCAACCGGGAAATCGGGTTCATATTCCAGGCGTTCAACCTGATCGGCGACCTGACGGTGTACGAAAACGTGGAGCTGCCGCTGACCTACCGCGGCATGTCGTCGGCCGAGCGCAAGCGCCGAACACAGGAGGCGCTCGAGAAGGTGGGCATGTCGCACCGGATGAAACACTATCCGGCCCAACTCAGCGGAGGCCAACAGCAGCGCGTGGCCGTGGCGCGCGCTTTAGCAGGTGAACCACTGATCCTGCTGGCGGACGAGCCCACCGGCAACCTGGATTCAGCCAATGGCGAAGCGGTCATGGAACTGCTGCGCGACCTGCATCGCCAGGGCGCCACCATCTGCATGGTGACGCACGACCCGCGCTACACGCAGTTCGCCGATCGCATCGTGCACCTATTCGACGGCCGGATTGTGGATGAGACCGTTCCCCAAGCGTGAGGCTCACATGGTTGCGCTGCTTGGCCGTGGACTCCAACTGGCCGGAATGGGCGTGACGCTGAGTCCCGATCCGCCGGAGGAGGTGCTGACGGTTTCGGCGAGCTGCACAGCGTTGCACGCGTTTCTTGCGGGTGCGCTGACAGCCTGCCTGGTGATCCTTGCCGTGGTCCTGATCTATGGCATCGCGGCCAACCCGCGCACAGGATTGAGAATTTACTGGAACAGATAGATGACCGCGCTCATTCAGGATTTGCGTTACACTTTTCGTCAATTGATCAAGAACCCCGGCTTCACGGCCGTGGCCGTGCTTACAATGGCGCTCGGCATTGGCGCCAATACGGCCATCTTCAGTGTGGTGGATGCCGTATTACTGCGCCCATTGCCGTACCCGGAGCCGGAGCAGATCGTCACTATCAGCCCCGCCGGGATGACCTTCTTGCGCGTTTTACGCGAAAACAAGAAAGACTTCACGAGTTGGCAATCCCACACCCGTTCGATCGAAAGCGTGGCCTATTATCAGGCGGGTGACGTGAATCTGAACGAAGGCACGGAACCGGAGCGGCTCCACGCCGCCCAGGTGACCGGCGATTTCTTTCGCGTACTGGGCGTTGCGCCATTGCGCGGCGGAGGTTTTACACCGGATGCTGGCGAGAAAGCTCCGCAAGCGGTCATCAGCCACGGGCTTTGGCAGCGACGCTTCGGCGGCGATCCCAATCTGATCGGGAAGCTGGTGCGTCTTAACGGGTTCTCCACTCCGGTGGCCGGCATCATGCCCGCAGGCTTCGCCTTCCCGCAACAGGTCGACGTCTGGGTGCCGCCGGGAGTCTGCGAGGACACGCTGTTTCAAGGTGTGCGTTTTAGTTATACCATCGGCAGGCTGGCGCGGGGATTCACGCTGGCTCAGGCACAAGCCGAGATGGATGCCATCACCGAGCAAGTGCGTCCGCTGGACCGCAATCTAAAGAACACTCCCGGCATTCGCCTGACATCCTTGCAGGATAGTCTCACGTGGAAGGCGCGAAAAGGTCTGCTCATCTTGCTCGCGGCGGTGAGCCTCGTATTGCTGATCGCGGCGGTGAATCTGGCGAACCTGTTACTCTTGCGTTCCACGGGGCGCGCACGGGAATTTGCGGTGCGCGCGGCGGTGGGGGCTGGACGATGGCGGCTGATCCGCCAACTTCTGACCGAAACTGAGCTGCTCGTACTGTTGGGTGGCGTGTGCGGCGTGCTCGTGGCCAGGTTGAGTTTGGATTTTCTGGTGACGGTGTTGCCGCTTCAATTGCCCGCCTTGAACCGGATCGGGATCGACACGCGCGTGCTCGTGTTCGCGGCGGCGGTGTCGGTCACGGTGGGACTTCTTTGCGGCATCGCACCTGCGTTCGCGGCTTCAAAAACGGATCTCATCCATTCGTTAAAGGAGAATCCGCAATCACCGGGTAGGTCGCGCAGCCTTTTTCGTTCCGTGCTAATGGTTACGGAAGTCGCCTTGGCGTGTGTACTGCTGGTGGGATCGGGACTCATGATGCAGACCCTGGTGCGGCTATTCGCGGTCGATCCGGGATTCAAGACCGAAGGCGTGATGACCCTCGACATCTCGCTGCCGACCTCCAGGTACGCTGGAGCGGCGCAGGTGAACTCGTATTTCGAGCAGGTGCTGGCAAGAATCGAAGCATTGCCAGGTGTACATTCTGCCGGTGCGATCAACTATCTGCCCATGGGCGGGAGCAGCTACTTCCTGCTTCCGGTTGCCACCGAGTCCCACGCCGCTGATATGAGCAAGCTCGCGGCGTACCGCGTGGTTGAGGCGAACTACTTCCGTGCGTTGAGCATTCCGCTTCGTACCGGGCGCTTCTTCACGACGGGTGACAATGCAGCCTCGCCGAAAGTGGCGATCGTCAACGAGGCGATGGCCCGCGCGTTCTGGCCCGGTCAGAATCCGGTCGGGCGCCGCTTCAAGGCTTTCGATCTGCTTGAGGTCGCGGGCGTAGTGGGCGATGTACGGCACGACGGGCTCACTGAATCGGCCCGGCCGGAGTTCTATATTCCTCTGCGGCAGTCGAGCGTGAATTGGATGAGCATGGTAGTGCGCACGGCAGTCGATCCCAAGCTCATGATTGGCGCGATTCGAGGACAGGTGCTTTCCGTGGATAAAGAACAGCCGATCTCGCGTATTCGCACCATGAAGCAGGTAGTGGATGATTCGGTCGGAGAACGCCGCGCTGACATGCTGCTGCTGAGCGCGTTCGCCGGTTTGGCGTTGATGCTGGCCGCGGTGGGCGTCTATGGAGTGGTGGCGCATTCGGCGGCGCAACGCACGCACGAATTCGGAATTCGGCGAGCCGTGGGTGCGGACACTCGGGACCTGCTGCGGTCTGCGCTTGGCGAGGCCATAATGCTAACCGTCGTCGGCATCGTTATTGGTCTGGCCTGTGCTTCAGCCACGAGCCGTTTGCTGGGCAGCCTACTCTTTGGTGTTGTGCCGACCGATCCAGCAACGTTTACCGCTGCGGGCGGAGTGCTGCTGCTTACAGCCGCCGTCGCCTCTTACATCCCCGCGCGGAGGGCATCGAAGGTTGATCCGGTGGTGGCGCTGAGGTGCGAATAGAACATGATTCAACTGCGCAATGTGGAGAAGTACTACGAAGCGGGCTTCGGCAGAACTTATGTGTTGCGCCGCATCAACCTGGAATTGCGGGAGGGCGAGTTCGTCAGCATCATGGGACCGTCGGGGGCGGGGAAGTCGACGCTGCTCGCGATCCTGGGCATGCTGGACGGTACCTGGAGCGGCGAATTTGAGTTTCTCGGTAACGCCGTCCACAACATGAAACCGAAGCAGCGCGTCGAGCTGAATAAAAGGTACATCGGCTTCGTGTTTCAGAGCTACCACCTGATCGACGACCTGACGGTTTACGAGAACCTCGACCTGCCTCTCTCTTATCGCAACTTGAAATCGAGCGAACGCGCCAGCCTGGTGTGTGACGCGCTCGACCGTTTCCACATCGTCGGCAAGAAGGACCTCTTTCCGAGCCAGCTTTCCGGAGGCCAGCAGCAGCTTGTGGCCGTGGCGCGCGCCGTGGTTGCGAGCCCGAAACTGATCCTGGCCGACGAGCCCACCGGCAACCTGCATTCCAGCCAGGGCAAGGAAATCATGGAGCTGTTCAAGCGGCTCAACGAAGAAGGTACGACCATCATTCAGGTGACGCATTCGGAGACGAACGCCGCTTACGGAAACCGGATTGTTCAGCTTCAGGACGGGTGGATAGTATGATGGGCTCATCCGCCAAATAGGTGCGAGCTGACGCGTGTCACCTACAATCCTCATCGCCGATGATCAACCGGACGTCGTCGAGGCGTTGCGCCTGCTGTTGAAGGGCGAAGGGTATGCGACGGAGTCCGTGTCGTCTCCGGCGGCGATTCTGGCCGCCATCGAGGCGCGCGATTTCGACGCCGCGCTGATCGATCTCAATTACACGCGAGACACCACGTCGGGCGAAGAGGGGCTCGATCTGCTCAAGAAGATCCAGGCGGTCGACAACATGCTGCCCGTGGTGGTGATGACCGCGTGGGGCAGCATCGAGCTGGCCGTCGAGGCCATGCGGCGTGGCGCGCGCGACTTCATCCAGAAGCCGTGGGACAACGTGCGGCTGCTGGCTACCGTGCGGACCCAGGTCGAACTGAGCCGGGCGCTGCGCGCCGGACGCCGTCTGGAAGCGGAGAACCTGCTGCTGCGCGGCGATGGCAGTCTGGACATGATTGCCGAATCTCCCGCCATGCAGCCCGTCCTGCAGGTGATCGCGCGTGTGGGACCGTCGGACGCCAACGTGCTCATCACCGGCGAGAACGGCACGGGCAAGGGCGTGGTTGCCCAGGCGCTGCACGCTGTGTCCGCCCGCGCGGGCAAGCCTATGCTCACGGTCAACACGGGCGGATTGTCGGAAGGTGTTTTCGAAAGCGAACTCTTCGGCCACGTGAAAGGGGCGTTCACCGACGCACGCAGCGACCGCGTGGGGCGTTTCGAACTGGCCGACGGCGGGACGCTGTTTCTCGACGAAATCGCCAACGTGCCGCTGGCGCAGCAGGCGAAACTACTGCGGGTGTTGGAGACCGGGCAGTTTGAGCCGGTGGGAGCATCGCGCACGCGCACGGTGAGCGTGCGGGTCCTCTCGGCCACGAACGCGGACCTGGCCTCAGAAACGGCCGCCGGGCGTTTTCGCGAAGATCTGCTGTTCCGCTTGAACACGGTCGAAATCCACGTACCTGCTCTGCGCGAGCGCCGCGAGGATATCCCGTTGCTCGCGGCGCACTTCCTGCGCCGTCATGCGGCGCGCTATCGCAAGCACCTGGCGTCGTTTGACGCTGCGGCCATGCGTTCGCTGCTCGATCACTCCTGGCCCGGCAACGTGCGTGAACTCGACCATGCCATCGAACGCGCGGCACTGATGGGCGAGGGCGAACAGGTCCACGGGCGCGATCTGGCGTTGAAAGCCCCCCGCGATAATGCGTCGCGTATCGACGACATGACGCTCGAAGATGTCGAACAGTTGTTGATCCGCAAGGCGCTGGCGCGCTTCGGGGGAAACGTCAGCCAGGCAGCCTCTGCGTTGGGACTAAGCCGGGGCGCGCTCTACCGCCGGCTCGAGCGCTACCACATATGAGTGGTCCACGCCTCTACCCCAGGCTGAAGTACGAAACCCGTCTCACCCTGTTGACACTTGCGGGAGGACTGCCCGCGGTGGCGCTGGCGGTGGTGCTGCTGTGGACCAGCGGCCTCGATCCGAAACTCCGCTGGCTGCTCGCCGTCCTGGTGCTTGCCCTGTGGTGGGCATTTGCACTGGCCGTGCGCGCGCGTGTCGTGCATCCGTTGAGAACGCTGTCCAACCTCCTTGCGACGCTGCGGGAGGAGGATTTCTCTTTCCGCGGACGGGGAGGACGGCCCGACGACGCGCTGGGGGAGGCGATGCGCGAGGCCAACGCACTGTCGGAAACGCTGCGTGAACAGCGGCTCGGCGCGTTGGAAGCTACGGCGCTATTGCGTACGGTCATGGCCGAAATAGACGTCGCCATCTTCACATTCGATTCCGACGACCGGCTGCGCTTAATCAACCGCGCGGGCGAGCGGCTTCTGGGGCGCCCGGCGGAGCGTCTTCTCGGCCGCCACGCCGGTGAAATAGGACTGGCCGAATGCCTGGAAGAAGGCCCGCCGCGCACCATCTCCAAGGCCTTTGGAGGCGAGGTGGGCCGGTGGAGTATAAGATCCAGCGCATTCCGCGAGCGCGGGCTGCGGCATCGTCTGCTGGTGGTTCAGGATCTTACGCGCACGCTGCGGGAAGAGGAGCTCGAAGCCTGGAAGCGGCTGGTGCGCGTGCTGGGGCACGAGTTGAACAACTCGTTTGCGCCCATTAAGTCCATCGCCGGCAGCCTGAAAGCGCTGCTGGGTCGTGAAGTGCTCCCGCCCGATTGGAAAGAGGATGCCGGGCGCGGCCTGACCGTGATCGCGGGACGCGCCGAGGCTCTCAGCCGGTTCCTGGAAGCCTATTCGAGGCTCGCCAAGCTTCCATCGCCGAAACGGCGGCCGGTGGATGTGGCCGAATGGATCAATCGCGTCGCGGCGCTCGAGACGCGGCTGCCGGTGCGCGTGGCCCCGGGAGCCGGCGTAGCCATCGAGGGCGACGGCGACCAACTCGATCAACTGCTCATCAACCTCGTGCGCAACGCCGTGGACGCGGCGCTCACCACCGGCGGCGCGGTGGAGATCGGGTGGCGCAAAGACGGCACGCACATCGAGGTGGCTGTGCGCGACGAGGGACCGGGGCTTGCCAACACCGCCAATCTCTTCGTGCCGTTCTTTACCACCAAACCGGGCGGTTCGGGCATCGGACTGGTGTTGAGCCGGCAGATCGCGGAAGCGCACGGCGGCACGCTTACGCTGGAGAACCGGCACCCGGGACCCGGCTGCGTGGCGTTACTGCGGTTGCCCGCGTGAACCGCGGCCACGTTACCGGCTGGGCTTCTCGCCGGAACGCAGCCATTCGATGTTGAAGCGGGCGAAGGTGAGCATCTCGCGGAAATTCTGGAAGCCGCGTTCGTAGAGCAGGCCGACGGTGCGGTCTTTGAGGACCGTGAGCGATGAATAGGATGCCGGCCCCTCGTATACTACGCGGGCGACGGGCCAGGTGACGGCATCGTCGTAGCCTAGCCGGACGGTCATCCGCATCCGCTTCACATCGTGGGCGGGATTGGAGAACAGCACCATCCTGCGGCGCACATCGTAACGCACCAGGCTCGCCTGGCAGACGGGTTCAACAAGCGTTTCGTCCCAGGTGAGGCCGGACCATGTCTCGCCGCGGTCCCGGCTCACGGCCAAGGCGCGGCGCTTCTGGGCAATGCCCTGGTCGTTGTGATCGGCGCGCATGTTGAGCAACAGTGAGCCGTCGGCACGCTCGATGACGGCGGACTCGTCGGTGTTCGCGCCGGCGCTGCCGCCAATACGCCAGGTGGCGCCGCCGTCGTCGCTGAAAATGACGTGTGAGTGGAGTGTCCTGGAAGGCTTTACGGTGTGATCGCAGGGGACCACGATGCGCCCGTCCTTGAGTTGGATGCCGTTGCCCGGGCCCGTAGCGTACCAACCCCACTCGGACCTCTTAGCCATCGCGGTTATTTCGCGCAACGGCGCCCAGGTTTTCCCATCGTCCCTGCTGGAGGTGATCCACACCGTGCGCGTGCCTCCCGGCGCACCAGTCATGAATTGAGCCTCGCCGGCTTTCGCCGGATTGGCGGTCAACAACAGAAGAATCGTTCCAGATTTACGAAGGACCACCGGCGTTGGATTACCGATGGTGTCATTTCCGTTGTCGGCTACCACCTGAGGATCCGACCAGGTCCTGCCGCCGTCCCGGCTGCGGCGCAGGACAACGTCGATGTTGCCGGAATCCGATCGCGACTCCTTGCGGCCTTCGGCGAAAGCAAGCAGCGTGCCCTTGGCGGTCGTGACGAGCGCAGGGATGCGGTACGTGTGGTAGCCGTAGCTGCCGGATTTGTAAAGGTCCAGTTCTATGAAGAACGGAGATGCGGCAACCGAACGGGCTGCGGCTATCGCGAGTAGAGCTAAAACGAGGATCAGGCGGTGGCCGCGCATTCGGCGTTCAATCTTACCTTGCGCTGCTCGACGGCGGCCCCGATGAAGGCGCGGAACAGCGGGTGCGGCTCGAGCGGCTTGGATTTGAACTCGGGATGGAACTGGCAGCCCAGGAACCACGGGTGGTCCGGGATCTCGCAGATTTCGACGTAGACGCCGTCGGGCGTGCGGCCGGCGATGCGCATGCCGTTGCCGGTGAGGATCTTCTCGTACTCGCGGTTGAACTCGTATCGATGGCGATGGCGCTCGCTGATTTCCGGCGTCCCGTACGCGGCGCGCGCGAAGGAACCGTCGGCGAGCACGCACGGATACGCTCCCAGGCGCATGGTGCCGCCCAACTCGTCCACGCCTTTCAACTCGCGCAGTTTGTAAATCACGCGATGCGGCGTGGCGGGCTCGAACTCGGTCGAATCCGCGTCGGCAAGACCGCAGACGTTGCGCGCGTATTCGATGACGGCGGTCTGCATGCCCAGGCAGATTCCGAAGTACGGGACCTTGTATTCGCGGGCGTATCGGATGGCATGAATCATGCCCTCCACTCCGCGCTTGCCGAAGCCGCCCGGCACCAGGATGGCGTCGTATTGCCGCAGGCGGTCCGCGCAGGACGGCCAGCTCAAATCCTCGGCTTCGACCCAGTGAATGTTGACGCGCACATCGTGCGCCAACCCGCCGTGCAGCAAGGCTTCGTTCAGGCTCTTGTAGGAATCCTCGTATTCGACGTACTTGCCGACCAGGCCGATGTCCACCGAGCCGGAAGGATTCTTGAGCCGGTCCACCATGGCGCTCCAGCGCGTGAGGTCGCGCGGCCCCGCCTCCAGCCTGAGCAGGCGCAGGACGATCTCGTCGACGCCTTGTGCGGCCAACGTGAGCGGCACTTCGTAGACGCTCTTGACGTCGCAGGCGGTCACCACCGCGTCGACGTCTACGTCGCAGAACAACGCGATCTTCTCGCGCACTTCCTTCGCCAGGTAGCGCTCAGAGCGGCATACCAGGATGTCGGGCTGGATACCGATGGCGCGCAGTTCCTTCACGCTGTGCTGCGTGGGCTTGGTCTTCAACTCGTGCGCCGCGGCAATCCATGGCACGAGGGTCACGTGGATGAAAATGGCGTTCTCGCGTCCGACCTCGTGGCGCATTTGGCGGATGGCTTCCAGAAACGGCAGCGACTCGATGTCGCCCACGGTGCCGCCAACTTCGACGAAGACAACGTCGACGTCTCCCGCCACTTTGCGGATGGCGGCCTTGATTTCATTGGTGACGTGCGGGATCACCTGCACGGTCTTGCCCAGATAGTCGCCGCGCCGCTCGCGCGTGATGATCTGTTCGTAGATGCGCCCGCTGGTGACGTTGTTGGCCTGCGTGAGACGGGCGTGCGCGAAGCGCTCATAGTGGCCGAGATCGAGGTCGGTTTCGGCCCCGTCGTCGGTTACGAAGACTTCGCCGTGCTGGAACGGGCTCATGGTGCCCGGGTCCACGTTCAAGTAGGGATCAAATTTCTGCAGCGTCACGCGCAGGCCGCGGCTTTCGAGCATGCAGGCGATGGAAGACGCCGAAATGCCCTTGCCCAACGAACTGACTACACCGCCCGTTACAAAAATAAACTTGGCCATTCTCGGTTATGATTGCTCCGCTCGCTTGGCGTCCCAGAACTGCAGCAATCGCTTCAGGTCTTCCGGGGTATCCACGCCAAGAGACTCGTATTCAGTTTCGACCACCCGGATAGAGTGGCCGTTTTCGAGGGCCCGCAGTTGCTCGAGCTTTTCGGCCCGTTCGAGGGGGCCGACCGGCATCTGCGAGTAGCCCAGCAGAAACTCCCGCCGGTACGCGTACAGGCCGATGTGCTTGAAGTAAGGCGGTTTATCCCCGCGCAGAAATGGAATCGGACAGCGGGAGAAGTAAAGCGCGTAGCCGCGCAGGTCCGTCACCACCTTGACCGTGTTGGGATCGCCGATCTCGCGCGGATCTTCGATGCGCTTGGCCAAAGTGCTCATGGGCGCGTCCACTTCCTTTATCAGGCCGAGGACCGCGGCATCGATCGCCGCCGGGTCGATCGACGGTTCGTCGCCCTGAATATTGACGACGATAACTGCCGGGTCGTTTGAGGCGACCTCGGCGGCGCGATCCGAGCCCGAGAGGTGGTCGGAACGGGTCATGCGGACTTTGGAGCCGTAATCGCGCGCGGCTCCGAAGATGCGCTCGTCGTCGGTGGCGATGATCACTTCGGAGAGATACTGCGCCTGGCACGCTCGCTCGTAGACATGCTGGACCATCGGCTTTCCAGCAATCATGGCGAGTGCTTTTCCGGGGAAACGGGTGGAAGAGAACCGGGCGGGAATGACGCCCAGAATTCGGCGCGGCACAATCGATCTTACCATAAAAAGCCGGGTGTTATAATTTGAATGAAAGGCGCGAGGGGACATGGGGACGGGCGCGACTCCGATGCGACGGTTCATTCTCTATGCCTGCGCGGCCCTGCTGCTGGCGGCCGCGGACAAAGGGCAGCTTCAACCCCAACCTAAGGTGGCCATCGAACCGCGCACCAAGGCGGCCGACCCCGGCGAAACCCGCCTAACCCGGCCCAACATCCGGGTGGATACTACCCTCGTGCTGATTCCCGTGACCGTCACCGACCCGCTGAACCGTTTTGTCACGGGTCTCGAGCGTGAGCACTTCCGAGTATTCGAGGACAAGATCGAACAGGAACTGACCCACTTCGCCAGCGAAGATGCCCCGCTCTCGATCGGCCTGGTCTTCGATTGCAGCGGCAGCATGGGCGCCAAGCTGCTAAAATCCAGGCAAGCCGCCGCCCAGTTCTTCAAACTGGCGAATCCGGAAGACGAGTTTTTCCTGGTGCAGTTCAATGACCGGCCGGTGCTCACCTCCGGATTCACGCACAGCACCGAAGAAATACAGAACCGGCTTACTTTTACACAATCGAAGGGCCGCACGGCGCTGCTGGATGCGATCTACCTTTCCATGAACGAGATGAAGAAGGCCCACAACCCGCGCAAAGCCATCCTTGTCATCAGCGACGGCGGAGACAACAGCAGCCGCTATACGCAGAGCGAGATCAAGAACCTGGTGCGTGAGGCGGACGTGCAAATTTACGCCATCGGGATCTTCGAGAGCATGGGCGGCCGGAGCCGCACGGCGGAAGAACTCTCCGGTCCCGGGCTCATGACGGAATTGGCCGAACAGACCGGCGGCCGCCACTTTCCGGTCGAGAACGTCAATGAACTGCCGGACATTGCCGCCAAGGTCGGCATCGAGTTGCGGAATCAGTACGTGCTTGGCTACACGCCGACCAACTCGCAGCGCGACGGAAAGTACCGCCGCGTTACAGTGAAGGTAGTGCAGCCGAGGGGCTTGCCCCCGCTGCGCGCCTTTTGGCGGTTAGGATACTATGCTCCCTTACATTAGATGGTTTGCCGCGGCTGCGATACTGGTTTTGGCTCTCCCCGCTGCTTCTCAGAACCCTCCCGCACCCGACGACGTGCCGATCTTCCGGTCGGAGACCCGCCTGGTTGTGTTGCATGCCACCGTGATCGATAAGAGCGGACACTTGGTGACGACGCTGCCACGGGAGGCCTTCAAGGTTTACGAGAACGGCGCGCAGCAGACTCTCCGGCTGTTCCGCCGCGAAGACATCCCGGTATCGATGGGCATCATCGTGGACAACAGCGGCAGCATGCGCCCCAAGCGGCAGAAAGTGGAGTCCGCTTCCCTGGGCCTGGTGAAGGCCTCCAATCCGCAGGACGAAGTTTTTATCGTCAACTTCAACGACGACGCCTACCTGGACGTACCGTTCACCAATGACATCAAGAAGATGGAGGAAGGACTCACGCGCATCGACTCGCGCGGGGGCACCGCCATGCGCGATGCCATCAGCATGTCGATCGATGAGATGAAGGCCAAGGCCAAGAAGGACAAGAAGATCATCTTCCTGGTCACCGATGGCAACGACAACACGTCGGCCATCACCATCGAGCGTCTGATCGAAAAGGTTCGCGAGAGCGAAATCCTGGTTTACGCGATTGCGCTGCTGAACGAAGAGGACCGTGGCGAGGCCAAAAAGGCCAGACGCGCTTTAGAAGCCCTGGCCGCCGCGTCGGGCGGGATGGTGTACTATCCAAAGGACTTAGTCGACGTCGAGAAGCTGGCGTTGAGCGTAGCGCATGAGATCCGCAACCAGTACGTGCTGGCATATTCTCCGACGAACGCGGTGCTGGACGGCTCTTTCCGCCAGATTCGCGTGAGCGTGGACGGTCCCGGCCGGCCCATTGCGCGTACCCGGAACGGCTATTACGCCACGCCGGAAGCCCGGCCCGCGCCCGCCTCTCGCGCGCCGGCTCAGCTCAAGAAGGGGTCCTGAGGGGATAGCAAACGGAGGGGGGAACCTCCGGGTTCCGAAGTGCATCCAAGATAATGAAAAGTGCAATCCGTAATTCGGCGGTACGAGCCAGGGGATGGGCTGTATACTATTAGACAGAAAGGCCTTGGACGGGAGCTCCGGGTTCCGGTAAACAAAGCAGGTTTCATGAAGCCCTTGCGTTTGATTAGGTTTCGCCATGTAATGGCAGCGGTTCCGTTGTCGCTGGCGCTGTGTTCAAATCCCAGCGCCCAGGCTGCGCCCGCCGTCTCCACCGACTCGCGCGCCGATGCGTATTACAACTACGCCATGGGCCACCTCTACGCGGAGTTGGCCGGCGCGTTCGGCAACCGCAGCGAGTACGTCAACAAGGCCATCGATCATCTCAAGGAAGCGATCAAGGCGGATCCCGGCACGCGGTTCCTCAGCGACGAGCTTTCCGACCTCTATTTGCAGTCGGGCAAGATCCAACTTGCGGTCACCGAAGCGCAGGATCGTCTGAAACGCGACCCGGACGACGTGGATGCACGCCGCCTGCTGGGCCGCATCTACACGCGGATGATCGGCGATGTGCGCACCAAGAGCATCAACCAGAACATGCTCAAGCAGGCCATCGAGCAGTTCGAGAAGATCGGCGAAAAGGACCCCAAAGATCTGGATTGCTGGCTGATGCTGGGCCGCCTTCAAAAGATCGGCCAGAATTCGCTCGCTAGCGAGAAAGCCTACAAGAAGGTCCTGGAACTGGATCCGGATAACGAGGACGCCCTGACCGGCTTGGCCATGGTGTATTCGGATCTTGGCGACACCAAGTCGGCCAGCGAGATGCTGCGGCGGGTGACGGACAAGAATCCCACGCTGCGCACCCTCACGGCGCTGGCCACCACTTACGAGCAGATGCGCGAATACCCGCTGGCGGCAGAGACGTTGAGGCGCGCGCTGAAGATGGCGCCCGATAATTTCGAGATTCGCCGCGCCCTGGCGCAGAACCTGATGCTGTCCGAGCAGGTGGACGAGTCGCTGAAGATCTACCAGGAACTGGCGAAGGCCGATCCGCAGGACGTCCAGGTGCAACTTCGCCTGTCGCAGCTCTACCGGCAGCAACGGAATTTCGACAAAGCTCGAGAGGCTTCACAACGGGCGCGCAAGCTGGAACCCGACAATCTCGAGATCCGCTACAACGATGTAAACCTGATGGACGCCGAAGGCAAGACGGCCGAGGCCATCACGGAGCTGAAGGGCATTCTCGATGCGACGGCCAGGAAGGAATATGAGCCGCCTGAGCGCAGCAACCGCGTGATCTTCCTCGAACGCCTGGGGCTGCTCTACCGATCGGCCGACCAACCCGAGAAGGCCGCCGAGAGCTTCCGTGCCATCGGGCAACTGGACCCGGATCAGGGCGCCCGGTCGGCTGCCCAGGTGATCGAAACCTACCGCCTCGCCAAGATGTATGCCAAGGCCGAGCAGGAAGCCGAAGCCGCTCACGTGAAGTATCCGCAGGACCGCATGGTGACTCTCATCCGCGCCTCGGTACTTGCCGATTCGGGCAAGGTTGAGAAAGCCGCTGCCGAACTCAAGACCCTGCTCACGGGCAAGGACGACCGGGACACTTACATGGCCCTGGCGCAGGTGTGGGACAAGGCCAAGAACTACGGCGAGATGGCCAAGGCTTTGGACTCCGCCGAGAAGTTCTCCAAAACGAACGAAGAGAAGGAAAGCGTGACTTTCATGCGCGGGGCGATGCTGGAGCGCATGAAGAAGTTTGCCGAGAGCGAAGCCGAGTTCAAGAAAGTAATCGGCCTCAATCCCAAGAACGCCTCGGCATTGAACTATCTGGGTTACATGCTGGCGGACCGGAACGTAAGGCTGCAGGAAGCCTATAGCCTGATCGCCAAGGCCCTCGACCTGGAACCGCAGAACGGCGCTTTTCTGGACAGCATGGGGTGGGTCTACTTCCGCATGGGCAAGCTGGCGGACGCGGAAACCTACCTGCTCCGCGCGCTGGAGAAGGTGGTTCACGATCCTGCGATTCACGACCACCTGGGCGACGTCTATTCCAAGCAGGGCAAGCTGAAGGAAGCCATTGCCCAGTGGCAGAATTCCGTCAAGGCCTGGGAATCGAGCGCTCCGAGCGACATGGACCACAACGAAATCGCCAAAGTGACCAAGAAGCTTGAAGGCGCCAAGGTTCGCCTGGCGAAAGAAGCCCACGAGTCCGGCATCAAGCAGCGTTAAGCAGCCCGGGCGCTTGGCCGCCCATTCCTGATATCGTGTTCTTCTGCGAGGAGACATGTCCCTATGAAGAACACGCACGTTACCCTTCTACTGTTGGCCTCCGCTGTGGCGACCTGGGCGCAATCCGGCCCCGGCGGCTTTTTCAACGTGAGCGGCTTGGCCACCATCAGGAATTCGGAGACGCGCTCGATTTCCGCCGAGAATCCGCGAGGCGAGCGCGGCGCGGGCGCCACGGAAGTTCCCACGCCGGCTAACCCCGGTTCCGATCTCGGCGCCGGCTGGAAGATCCGGCCCTGCATCACGCTCCAAAAGGGCGAGACGGCGACGCTCGCCGACATCGACGGGTCTGGCGTGATCCAGCACATCTGGATCACAGTGAACCCGCGGGCGTACCGCGATGTCCTTCTGCGTTTCTATTGGGACAACGAGACCAGCCCGTCCATCGAAGCGCCGCTCGGCGATTTCTTCGCTTCCGGCCACGGCATGCGTTACAAAGTGAACTCGCTGATGGTGGCCGTCAACCCTTCCGGAGGCTTCAATTCCTATTGGCCGATGCCGTTCCGCAAGCACGCGCGCATTACCGTTGAGAACCAGCGGCCCGAGAAAATCGACGGGTTCTTCTACCAGATCACTTACGCGCTCGAACCGGTGGCGGCCGACGCCGGCTACTTCCACGCTTACTGGCGCCGCACGATGACATCGAGGCAACACCCCGAGCACGCGATTCTGGAGAACGTCGCCGGGCAGGGCCATTACGTGGGGACTTTCCTCGCCTGGGAGCAGCTTTCCAACGGCTGGTGGGGTGAAGGGGAGATGAAATTCTACATCGACGGCGACGGCAAGAATCCGACCATCTGCGGCACGGGCACCGAAGATTACTTCGGCGGGGCCTGGGGATTCGGCGATACCTTCACCACGGCGTTTCTGGGCTATCCGCTGCATGAAATGAAGGCCGGCGACATACCCAAACATGCCCTGTACCGCTGGCACGTGCCCGATCCGATACGATTCAAGAAGAACCTGAAGGTGACCATACAGGCCCTCGGCTGGTGGCCGAACGGCAAGTTTCAACCGCTCACAGACGACATCTCTTCGGTGGGCTATTGGTATCAAACAGAGCCGCACAAGCCGCAGCCGCCCATGCCCGCGCGGGAGGACCGTTTTCCGCGCTGAGCGCTCTCAGGCGTGCACCTGGGCGAAGTGGTGCGCGACTTTACCGACGCCGAGTGCGATCTCATCGATATCGCGCTCGGTGTAGTGCTCGTAAACGTGCATGGTGATCCAGCGGTCGAAGGCCGCCTCGGCGATGGGACAGTCTCCCTTGCTGTAGAGGCGGTCCGGGCAGAAGGGCCAGTCGGTGCCGGGGAAGGCGGACCTCTTCCGGAAGATATCGTACAGGTAGACGGGACGCCCGCCGGTGATCAGGTGCGCGCTGTTGGGGATGCCCTCGGCCGCGAGCGCTTCGGAAAACTCGCTTGCCGTGCAGCCGAGCCGGTCCAGGTCCAGCCGGAATAGGTAGAGGAAATAGGCGTGCTTCGATCCGGCCGGCACAGTCTGCGGGATGATGCCGGGCAGCTTCTCCAGCAGCGCGCTCAACCGCGTGCCGAGCTGATTGCGGCGATTGACGATGGCCTGCACTTTGCGCAGTTGGGCGAGGGCCACGGCCCCCTGCAGTTCGGTCATCTGATAGTTCGGCGCCAGGAAAAACGGATTGCGGATCTTTTCTTCCCGCTGATAGCACTTGTCCAGGAAGAGGGAAGCGCGGTAACGTAAATCCGGGTCGTCGGTGATCACCATGCCGCCGGAACCGCAGGTGATGTGCTTGAAGTGGTTGAGCGAGAAAGCCGCGATTTCGCCCATGGTGCCGGCCAGCCGCCCCTCATACTCGCAACAGTAAGCTTGGGCGCAGTCCTCAACCACCTTGAGATTGTACTCGCGGCCGATTTCCAGCAACGCGTCCATGTCGGCTGCCAGGCCGCTGTGATGCACGACGAGGATGGCCCGGGTCTTATCCGTGATGAGGCGGATCACCGAGGCCGGGTCCATGTTGAGAGTGTCGGGATCGACGTCGGCGAAGACCGGCACAAGGCCCTGGTAGAGGACGCCGGTGAGCGAGCCCATATCGGTGATGGAAGAAGTGATCACTTCGCTTCCGGCGGGCAACTCCAGAGCTCCCAGTGCGATGTGCACCGCGGCGGTACCGCTGGAGCAGGCCACGCAGTGCTCTTTACCGTACATGGCGGCAAACTCGCGCTGGAACTCGAGCACCTTGGTGCCCAGGAAGTAGAACAGCATGTCGGAGTCGATTACATCGGCGAGCAATTGCTTCTCGAGTTCGCCGTGGCGCTTACCAGTGCCGAAGGGGGTGGCCTTGGCTTTCTCACCGCCGATGATGGCGGGCTTACTGTAGAAGTCCTGGGTCATCAACTCGACAATACGCTACTCGGGGAAAGAGTGTCAACTCAATTCGTAACCGGTTACATGAGTCTTTACGTTGTAAGAATGGTCATGTTCGAGATTGGTCTGTCATCCGCGAAACCAGTTACATAGAGGCTGCGAGCTTGCTCCGGTTCTCGTAGATCTTCGTGACCGCGGCGCAGATGTCGTCCATGTCCTGCCGGGGGCCGAGCAGCATGCTCTGGTGAAAACCAACGGTTTCCTGGACAAGCCGGTCGGATTCGGGGCATTCGTTCTCGGCGGCGTAGGCGGCGAGTTTCGCCTGGGGATAGATCCGCTGATAGGCTTTGGACCCGAGCGCGTCCTCGACACACCCCTCTTTGTTTATCGGTTTACCTTCGATGACGCCGAGGCCGTGACTCGCGCGGACGCCCTCGGCAGCCAGCGCCTTTATGAACTTCGCCCGGGAGAGGCCGTCGAACTGTTCTTTCTTGTATCGGAACCCGTAATAGTAGAACGCCGTCCGGGTGACCTGCGGATAATTCTTGCGAGGAACAACGCCGGGGATTTGTTTCAACTTCTCCGTGAGGTAGGCCGCGTTTTCGCTCCGGCGCGCGCACTCGGCATTGAAATTCTCCATCTGCGTAATCAGGATGGACGCCTGGTACTCCGCCATGCGGCACTTGGTCGCGACCATGACGTGGCCTTCCTTGTTTCGGGCGACGATGCTGCCGTACGGACGGCCCATGTTATGGAAAGAGTAGCAGCGATCCATCAACGCCCTATCGTTTCCGAGAACCGCGCCGCCCTCGCCGCAGGTCAGGGCTTTGCCATTCTGGAAGCTGAAGCAACCCAGGTCGCCCAACGTTCCGACCTTCTTGTTCCGCCACTCTCCGCCATGCGCTTCGCAGGCGTCCTCGATGACCTTAAGCTTGTGCTTTGACGCGAGCGCGTTGATACGGTCCATGTCGCAGATGCCGCCGATGATGTGGACCGGCAGGATGGCTGCCGTGTTCCCGTTGATCTTACCCGCAATCTTGGCGGGATCGATCTGCCACGTCTCCGGATCGACATCCGCGAAAACGGGCAGGGCATTGGCCAACAGGATTGGAAGGACGGACGCGACGAAAGTGTAGGGCGTAGTAACGACTTCGTCCCCCGCAGCAATGCCGATGGAACGGACGGCGGTTATGATGGCGTTGGTTCCATTGCAGGTCGCCAGACAATATTTCGCGCCCATCAGTCTTGCGAACTGGATCTCCGCCTCGTCCACGATCTTGTCCCTGGACCAGATCCCACTACGAACGACTGGCAGGACAGCCTTTTCGTCGGCCTCGCGGACAAGCGGCCAGCGTGGGAATTTCGCGGTGCGGACAGGTTGCCCACCTAGAATGGCGGGGATGGCCGCGCTGCCGGGGCTGATTCCGGCGTAAGTACGGCGGGCTGTGGATGGGACGGCGGCAACGGCGGACGCGGTTGCCAGCAACTCTCGGCGGGTAACCTTCCTGCGGAGCATCTCCCGCACCTCCATGTCTGAGTGCTGATTGCGAGTACCAGATTATGCCAAGATGCCCGGTGTGTCAAACAAATTCGTAACCGGTTACAGACTGATTACGCCGCTGGGGTGAGTCTCGCGCACGAATCGCGGATCACCAGTTCGGTAGGGAGCGGCGGCGCCGGTTTGGCGGGCTTGCCGGCCACTATGCCGGCCAGGGCTTCAGCCATCTTCCAGCCGATGGTGGCCTTGGGGACGCGCACAGTAGTGAGGG
Organism: Terriglobales bacterium; assembly: GCA_021372245.1. Classification (GTDB taxonomy): domain Bacteria; phylum Acidobacteriota; class Terriglobia; order Bryobacterales; family Bryobacteraceae; genus JAJFUV01. The sequence goes on along the minus strand of JAJFUV010000276.1, from coordinate 12,454 downwards.
CGGGCCGGAGGTAACGGATCTCGGAAATATCGTCGTATCCCATAAGGCTCATGTCGGCCGGCACACGGATCCCCAGCTTTTCCAGGTTCTCCAGCACGCCGCAAGCGGTCTCGTCGTCCTGCGCGAGGATGGCGGTAGTCTCGGGATGCTGGCGCAGCAGAAGAGGTACCGAGCGGCGGCCGAGTTCGGCGCAGTCGGTCTCGCCGCGAATATCGATCGTTGCGATCGGCAGTCCGCGGCTCTCCATCGCCTCGCGATAGCCTTGCTGGCGGCGCATGTACCAGGGCTGTGAGAGGTCGCCGACAAACGCGATGTGCCGGTGGCCCAGCTCGAACAGGAATTCAGCCGCCTCGCGCGCCCCGGCCTGCTCGTCGAAACAAACAGCGTTCTTGCGCGGCAGTGCCAACGCGCCGGTCACCAGGTTGTTGCCGAACATCACGTAAGGCAGTTCCACTTCGGTGAAGTAATGCAACAGGTTCGGGTAATTGGTGCCGGCGACCAGGACGCCGTCGATGGCCCGGTACTCGCGCACCATGCGCGGCAGGGTCTCTGTGGGCATGGCGTCATCAGGTCCGTAATCGAAGGTCGTGAAGATCACCTGGCGGTGCTGCTGCTGGCAGTAGTCCTCAACGCCCTTGAGCACCCGGGAGTGGAACGAGTGAATAATGTCGCGGTTCGACAGCAGGAAGCAAAGCGACCCGGTACGCCCGTTCGCCAGCCGGCGCGCAATGGCATTGGGGCGGAAACCGGATTGCTGGATAAGGGCCAGCACGCGCTCGCGTGTCTTGGCACTCACGTTCGGATGCTGATTCAGTACACGGGAGATGGTGGCCACGCTCACACCGGCCGCCCGCGCCACGTCGTGCACCGTCTTGAAAACCTTTTGTGCCAAGTCCCGATTCTACCTCAAGAAAAGAGTCTTGCAATCCCGCCTGGAAGCGATTACAATTCCGCCGAGTAGTCTTTTCGTCTTTTGAGGAGGCGTTAGGATGACTTCGTTCGCCCGGGCTTGTGGATTGCCGGCTCTTTCGTTTCTGGCCGTTCTACAAGCGGCCACGTTCAATGTCCGCGATTACGGGGCCAAGGGTGACGGCTCCTCCAAGGATACGCCCGCGGTGCAGAAAGCCATCGACGCCGCCGCCGGCCAAGGCGGCGGGACAGTCTGGGTGCCCGCGGGCAAGTACCTCTGCGGCACAATTCACCTGAAGAGCAACGTCACTCTGCACCTGGACAACGGCTCGGCGATTCTGGCCAGCACCGACAACGGCGATTTCGATCCTTACGAAACGCTGCCGTTCAAGTCGGTATCCGATAACGAGACCACCTTCTTCCATTACGGCCTACTGGTTGCCGAGAACGCTCACAACATCGCCATCACAGGTCAGGGCATCGTGGATGGGAATCGACCAAAGCGTCGCGGGCCGAAGACCGTTTCCATCAAGAATTGCCAGTACGTAACTATCCGCGGCATTACGGTTCAGAACTCGCCTAACTACTCGATCAGCTTCTGGGGCAGCGACTACGTCGATATCGACGGTGTGACGATTCTGAACGGCTATGCCGATGGGATCGACCCCGACGCCTCACGCTACGTCCGGATCTCGAACTGTTACATCGACTGTTGGGACGATGCCATCTGCCCGAAAGCTAGCCCTTCGATGGGAATGGACCAGCGGCGCAACGTCGAGCACCTGGTGGTCACTAACTGCGTGACTCGAACCAACTGCAGCAACTTCAAGTTCGGAACGGAATCAAGTTGGGATCTGAAGGACGTCACGGTGAGCAACATCACCATGATGCCCCGCGACAAGGGCCGCCCACCGATTTCGGGGATTTCACTGGAGGCGGTGGACGGGGCCAGGATCAACGGAGTCGCCATCTCTAACATCTCGATGGTGGACGTCACGACGCCGATTTTCGTCCGGCTGGGCAATCGGGGCCGCGGGATGAATCCGCCCACGCCGGGGTCGGTGGAGAACGTTTCGTTCAATAACATCGTGGCTCGCGGTGCGAGGATGACCTCCTCGTTGACGGGCATCCCGGGCTACCTGGCGCGCCGGGTAGCGTTGTCAAACATCCTGATCACAATGGAGGGAGGAAACCAGGACCCGAAGGGATTGGACGTGCCTGAGAACGTCGCCAAGTACCCCGAGGGCACGATGTTCGGCATCCTGCCGGCCTTCGGTCTTTATGCACGCCACGCTGAGGGCGTCGCACTCAGCAACGTGCAATTGCGCTGGGACAAAGAGGACCTTCGCCCGGCGATGATCTTCGACGATGTGAAGGACCTCACTATCGACGGCTTCCACACGGATACCGTGGCGGGCGCCTCACCGGTGGTTTGGGTACATAACGTCGTTGACGCATTCATTCGCGGTTCACGGACTGCCGCAGCGCAGGTGTTCTTGCGCGCAAGCGGAACAGAGAGCCAGAGGATTCTGCTCACCGGGAACGACCTGACGCGGGTGACGCGGCGCGTGGAGATTCAAGACGCGCCGAAATCCGCTGTGCAGGAAGTGGGAAACGCGGTCAGTGCGGCCCTCAACCGGGCTGCGAAAAGGGGTTCTTTGGGAGGTAAGAAGCAATGAGGGGAAGCAAGTTCAGTCTCGCAATTGTTATTGTCCTGGCCATATTCCTGGCAGGACCCGTTCTCAGCACTTACTGCTTCGCGCAGCAAGCTAGCACGGCCGGCATTTACGGCAGCGTAGTGGATGCGCAGGGCGGAGCCATTCCCGGAGCAAGGATCATGCTCACTCACATAGAGCGTAACCAGGTCCGGGAGGCCACCACTAACGAAGTGGGGGAGTACACCTTCCCGCTGATTCCCATCGGCCGTTACAAGCTTGGGATTCAGCATTCCGGGTTCAAGGCCTTCGAACAGACCGGCATCGAGCTTCAGGTCAACGACAACGCGAAGATTGACGTCACTCTCGAGGTCGGCGACGTGAACACGCGCGTGCAGGTAGAGGCCATGGGAACGACGGTGGAAACCAGCAGCGCGACGATCAAGAACGTCGTGGATGGCAAGCGGGTGCTGGAGTTGCCGTTGAACGGCCGAAATGTGCTGCAACTCGGACTGCTGGTTCCCGGCGCGGTCAATGCAGGCGGCGGCGTGACAGGCGGTGCCAAGAGTCCCGCGGACAACCAGCAGTTCTCGATCAACGGTTCCCGGCAGAACACCACCCGGTTCACACTGGACGGCGGCGACAACCAGGACAACCTGACCAACGTCAACGGACCGTATCCGTTCCCGGACGCGGTAGACGAGTTCTCCGTGCAGACAAGCAACATGAGCGCGGAGGTCGGCAAGAGCTCGGCCGCAGCGGTTAACGTGGTCACCAAGAGCGGCACGAACGAGTTCCACGGAGGCGGCTTCTGGTTCCTGCGCAATTACAGCGTGAACGCCGGCAGCTACTTCCTGCATCAGTCGGACGATCTCAAACGAAATCAGGCCGGTTTCACGCTCGGCGGACCGATTGTAAAGGATAAGTTGTTCTTCTTTGGGGGCATTCAAAGAACATGGTATCGGCGCTCGCCGACGGAGCAAAAGGCTTTGACCATGCCGGCCGCCCACCGCACCGGGAATTTTGCGGACCTGCTCTCCAGATCGAAACCTGTCACGCTTCTTGACCCCACTACCGGCCAGCCTTTCTCCGGCAACCTGATTCCTTCGAGCCGCTTTTCATCGTCGGGGCAGAACCTTCTGAAACTTTCGCCCGCTCCCGGCTCTGACGGCTATGCCCGCTGGAGGAGTGTGACCACGGAAGATCCGAGAGAGTACATTTTCCGCATTGATTGGCGGCCTACCGCCAAGCACAACCTGCTGGCGCGGTATCTGCAGAACACCGATCCGACCATCGTCGCCTTCGACCCGACCAACATCCATTCGGTGGCTCAATCGCAGTGGTCTTTCAGTAAGAATGCCACGATGGGTTACACCTTGGTTGTCTCTCCGACGCTCATTGCGGATACTCATGCGACCATGTCGCGAACCGCCGGCACTCGCGGCTACGACTTCCCTTATACGATCGCGAGCTTCGGCGTGAAGGTCAATCCGACATCAAATCAGATTTCGGTCGGCTTCGGCGGTACTAGTGGAACCAGCGCACCGTCGACGCCGAACCCGCCGGCGGTTTTCGCCAGAACGAATATCGAATTCACGCACTCCTGGCGGTGGATCAAGGGGCGTCACAACATAGCGGTGGGCGCGGACATCATGTTCTCCCGGTACAACGAGTACAACACCTTCCACGGGTCCGGTGTATTCAACTTCAACGGACGATACACGAACTACGACGAGGCGGACTACATCCTGGGTCTGATGAGCGCGTTCGACCAGAGCAACGGCGAGAATGAAGCTCGCCGCTACCATTACCAGGGGTTCTACTTCAACGATGCGATGCGCATCTCCCGGCGCGTCACGCTGAATTACGGAATCCGTTGGGAACCCTACACGCCGATGACAGACCTGCAGGACAGGCAGGTTCAGTTCCGGCTCGACGATTACAGGAAGAACCTGGACTCGCAGAGATACGTGAATGCGCCCAGGGGCCTCTTCTACCCCGGGGACACCGTTTCCGGATACACAATTCCGAAGTGCGGCGTGGAGGCGGCCAAAAAGCAGTTTGCACCCCGGATTGGAATTGCGTGGGATGTGAAAGGCGACGGGAAGACCAGTCTGCGCGCCGGCTACGGCATTTTTTACGACGTCCCAATGATGTACGCCCTCAACAACATGAACCTGCAGACGCCGTTCAGTTTCACGGTCGCTTTCCAGGATGGGCTATTTGACGATCCGTATCGCGGGCGCCAGAACTACAACTTGTTCCCGTTTTCCGGCGATTTCGACAAGAATACGCCATTCCAGCTCCCCACTTCGGCAGTGGTCTACCAGCCCACCCTGAAACTTCCCTACACGCAGAACTGGAACGTGAGCCTCGAGCGGGGCGTAGCCGATTGGACTTTCCAGTTGAGCTATGTGGGGAGCAAGGCATCGCAACTGACCTCGGACATCGAACTGAATCCTCCAACCTATAACTACACATTGGATCCAGATCCGGTCAAGAACCTGGCTCTGAACAGAGCCGACGTCAACAAGCGCCGGCCTTACCAGGAGTTCTCGTCAGTCTCCGGCATCTTCAATGGTCCAAACTCGATCTACAACGGATTGCAGACTTCTGCCAGGAAACGATTCAGCCAGGGCTTCAGCGTTCAGGCCTCGTATACATTCTCCAAATCGCTCGACTACCGCTCCACAAACAATGAAGCATCTACTGGCAGTGTCTGGAATCCGTACAACTGGAAGATGCAACGCGGTCCATCCAATTTCGACTTGAACCACTTATTCGTGAGCTCCTTCGTGTGGAACCTGCCAAAGCTCGGGAAGGCACTGAATTCTCCATACCTTGGGATCATCACGGACGACTGGCAATTCAGTGGTATCCACAGCAGGTACACCGGTGGACCGCTGAGTTTCACCAGCACTAACAGCGCCATGGCGGGTGCCGGCACCGCGCTGGCAGTGATTTCCGGCAACCTGTACCTGCCGAACGACCGTCCACGAGGACAGCGCATTGCCCAGTACTTCAACACCGCGGCAGTGCAGCAGGCCCAACCCGGCACTTGGGGTAGCGCGGGTCGCGGAATCCTGCGCGGACCCGGCGGCTCCGGCACGGACGTCAGCATGTCGAAGATGTTCCCGATGAAGTTCATCAAAGAGAGCATGAGCACGACGTTCCGCGCGGAGTTCTTCAGCCTGTTCAACCATCCGCAGATCGGCAGTCCGGAAGTACGTCTCGGACGCGCCACCTTCGGCCAGATCGCCGGAGTCGGCGGGACGCGGGTGCTCCAGTTCAGCTTGAAGGTCGGATTCTGATCCGTGCTGCGAGCTCTATGCTGTGCGGTAGTATTTTGCATGCTGGTGTCAGCGGCTCTCGCTGACACCAGCACTTCCGCAATTGCTCCTCCTTGGTCCATGGAGCCGTGGATCTGGGAGGACGACGTCAACACCGCCCCGGTTGTATGGGACCTCGTTAACGGCTGTAAGAAGCACGACCTGCCAATCGGCGCCGTGTTGCTCGACAGCCCCTGGTCTACCGCCTACAACAACTTCATTTTCGATGAGGTGCGCTATCCCGACCCCCGCGGCATGATCGATGCCTGGCACAAGATTGGTGTGCGGACGGTGCTCTGGATGACGCACATGATTAACACCCGTCAGGACAAATCCGACGCGCGGGGCAGTGAAGAAGACCTCTACGCTGCAGGCAAGGCCCGAGGCTACTTCGTCAACGACGGACAGGTGATTCGGTGGTGGAAGGGTGCCGGCGCAATGATCGACTTCACCAATCCCGAGGCAGTCGCCTGGTGGCATCGGCTCATGGACCGCGCTCTGGCCCTTGGCATCGACGGTTGGAAAGTCGATGGTGCAGCCGAGATGTTTTATCGTACGGGGCGGAAAACCTCGCGCGGTGTGATCGATCCGCGAGAATACCTTGATCTTTACTACCGCGACATCTTCCATTATGGCCGCCGGTGGAAGCCTGATTTTGTAACGATGGTTCGCTCTGTGGATATCGCCAACAGCCACAGCGACCAGCCCCATGCACCCTTCGATGCGGCGCCGCTTACCTGGACTGGCGACCAGCGGCACTCCTGGACCGGCAAGGGGCTCGACGAGGCCGCTCGCAGTTTCTTCCGCGCACTCGATCTCGGCTACCCCATCGTTAGCTCCGACACGGGCGGCTACCAGACCGATCCGGCTCATCGCAAGGTCATGCCACGCCTGCTTTTCCTCCGCTGGGCGCAATGGAATGCTCTGACCCCGTTCTTTTTGAACGGCGGCCACGACGAGCACCGCCCTTGGAAGTTCGACCCGGAATTCTTCAAAATCTTCCGCCGGTACATGTGGCTGCATCACGAATTGGTGCCATTCTTCTATTCGCAGTCTGTTCAGGCCAGCCTGCGTGAAGGCAAGCTCATGCACGCCGGCCCCGGTTCTTATGAGTTCCTTCTCGGTGATGCGCTCCTCGTCGGTGTCATGATGAACGAAAAACCGGAACGCGACATCACTTTCCCCGACGGGACGTGGCTCGACTATTGGGACAACCGTATCGAGTACTGCGGCGGGGAGACACGCACAGTGGCGGTGCCTGAAGATTGCAGCCCGGTTTTCGTCAAGACGGGTGCCATCATCCCGCTCAACGTAGAGAACGACGCTGTCGGACACGGTAGTGCCGCCTCGCGCGGCTGGCGTACCATCGATATCTACCCAGGGTCCACCCCGACCCAGGCAGTGATCTGGGACACCGCGCACTTCCCGCCGAGCCTGGCCCGCGATCGTACCCTGGTGGAGTGCGCGCCGGGCGCCAAGTCCGTCACTATAAGGTTGACCGGCGGCCCCGCGAGGGACACCATCCTGCGGGTGTGGCTTTCCGGCCGGCGAGTTGAGAAGCGCCTGACGCGTGCCCGGAATGTGACCGTGGAAATCATGCGTGAGCCTAGCCGCGCCCCTGGTGCAGCAGCCAGGAGAAAGTCATGAAGAGCGCTGTGGGCGCGCTGCGCGTTGTGGGACTGCTATTGCTTCTCGTCGCTGTTGCGGCTGCAGCCGACATCGACATCCGTGATTTCGGCGCCAAGGGCGATGGTGTCACTAAAGACACGGCAGCCATTCAACGCGCCATCGATCAGGCAGCCAGAAGTGGCGGCGGAACGGTGGTGGTGCCGGCCGGACGTTACCTCTGCGGCACCATCCAATTGCGTAGCCACACCACCCTTGAACTACGCAACGGAGCGACATTGCTCGGCAGTTCCGACAAGACGGACTACGCCGAGTACGAGAAACTCCCGTACCCAGTCCTGGAGGACGAGGAGACCATGTACTTCCATCACGCGCTGGTCACCGGCGAAGACCTCGATTACGTCGCGGTGACTGGGCAGGGAGTAATCGACGGCAATCGCTATAAGCGCGGGGGACCCAAGACGGTTGCGCTGAAGAATTGCCGGCACGTTTCGATCCGGGGCGTTACGGTACAGAACTCAGCCAACTACTCACTGAGTTTCCTGGGTTGCGACTGGGTGGATGTGGACGGTGTCACGGTGCTCAACAGCCAGGCGGATGGGATTGACCCGGACAACTGCCGTTATGTCCGCATCTCCAACTGCTTTGTGGAATCGCGGGATGATGCCATCTGTCCAAAGGCCAGCATGGCGCTGGGACGGCCCGGATTCACCGAAGGCGTGGCTGTGACCAATTGCGTGATCCGCACCAATTCGGCGAATTTCAAGCTGGGCACGGAGAGCGCGGGGACTTTCCGTAACATTGCGTTCAGCAACTCGGTGATCCTGCCGAAGGCCGCTGGGCGCCGGTCGACGGCGGGCTTCGAGATTTCGATGGTGGACGGCGGCAGCATTGAGGACGTCGTCATCTCCAACATTTCAATGCAGGGTGCCAGCGCGCCGTTCTTCATTCGCCTGGGTAATCGCGGGCGCGGGCAAGCGACGCCGCAACCAGGGATCCTGCGGGGCGTGTTGGTCGACAACCTGGTGGCGCGCGGTGCGGTACTGGCGGCCTCCGTGACGGGCCTGCCCTCGCACCCCGTTCGCGACCTGATGCTTCACAACATCCTTATTGAAGCCGAGGGCGGGGGCAGCGGGCCTGTCGCGACTGCGGTTCCGGAGATGCCTGCGGTATACCCTAAGGCTTGGATGTTCGGCCAATTGCCTGCGGTCGGCCTCTTCGTGCGGCACGTGGACGGGCTGACGATGAGTAACGTGAGAATCAAGATGCGGGCTCCCGACGCCCGGCCAGCGATGTTGTTCGATGATGTGAAGGAAGCGCCGCTGAATGCTCCTACCAGGTGATACATTTCAACCATGAATTCGACACGGCGCGACTGGTTTGTGATGCAGGCAGCGGCGGCACTTGGGCCGGTGATCAACGTCCGGGATCACGGCGCGGCCGGCGACGGAAGCCGCTTGGATTCGACGGCCATACAGCACGCCATCGACGCGGCGGCGCGGCAGGGAGGCGGCACGGTCTACGTTCCCGCAGGCCGGTACCGTTGCGGCACGCTGCGGCTCGCCAGCCACCTGACGCTTTGGATTGAGGCGGGCGCCGTACTGCGCATGAGCGAGCGCGACGAGGACTTCGAGCCGCCGGAGACACTGCCGTATCCGCCGAACGCCGACCGGGCGACCTCTCGCTTCCGCCATGCGCTCTTGTATGGCGAAGGACTCGAGCACGTAACCATCCGCGGGGAAGGGCGCATCGACTGCGGTCCCAAGCGCAGTGGCGGCCCCAAGCCGATCTCTCTGAAGCGGTGCCGGGATGTCGGCATTCTCGGCATCACTTCGGAGAATGCGTCGAGTTACAACATCAGCATGCTGGGTTGTGAAAGGGTGGTGATCGACGGGGTCACCATCCTCAACGGCTACTCGGACGGCATCGACCCGGACTGCTGCCGGTCGGTGCGCATCGCCAATTGCTTCGTCGAGTCGGTGGACGACGCAATCGTTCTGAAGGCCAGCCCGGCGCTGGGCGAGGTGGCACATACCGAGCACGTAACAGTTACCAACTGCGTGCTGCGCACGGCCAGCATCCATCTGAAGTGCGGCACCGAAAGCCGGGGCGACTTCCGCAACATCACGTTCTCGAACTGCACGTTGATCGGAGGCATGGGTGGGCGGCACGGAAATCCCGGCGTGGCGCTGTACACCGTAGACGGCGGCACGCTGCAGGGCGTGGCGGTTTCGAATATCACGATGCAGAATGTCGGTGTTCCGCTGGCGCTGCGTTTGGGCGCTCGGGGGCGTGGCCAGCCTACGCCGGTGCCCGGGCGGCTGGAGGACATTGCGCTCTCGAACATCGTGGCCGTGGGTGCGAAGCGTCCCAGTCCCTTCTGCGGCATCCCGGAGGCGCTGATCCGCAACGTGACGGCAACGAGTATTCGGATTCAGGTGTCGCGGACAGCGGCGGGACCAGCAGCGCTCGAAGACGTGCCGGAAAAGGCAGCGGAATATCCCGACCCGACGATGTTCGGCGAACTGCCGGCGTCCGGCATGTACTTCAGGCATGCGGTGGGCATCACGCTACGCGACATCCATTTGGAAGGCGCCGAGGGGGATACGCGTCCGGCGCTGACGGCCGACGATGTCGATGAACTGAGGTTACTGGCTCTACGAGTGCCGTCCTATCGCCTCCACAACGTGAGGCGCGCCGAGGTGCTCGATTTCAGCGGGAGGGCGCACCTGCGGATTACCGGCAAGGACACGCGCGAGGTGGTGCTGCGTCCAGCGGGCGCCGGGCGGCCGGAAGAATACCTTTACCGGGGTTCCGAAGTGCCCACCGGCGAGGTGGCTTGCCGCCCATGAACGTTTATTTCGGAGGATAATGTGCGATTCATAAGAACCTGGCATTCATTGTTGTCGTGCGTGCTGCTCGCCGGCACGAGCGCGTCCGGTGCGACGCAGTCTCTCAACGGCACCTGGCAATTCACGGTGGCACGCGACGCGGGCGAGGTGATGCGCCTGGAACAATCGTTCCACAAGCCGGAGTTTGATGCGGGCTCGTTCCGTCCCATCCGCGTTCCCGCGAACTGGGCCATGGAAGGATTCGAGGAGCCGCAATACGGACGGATGAAAGACGCCGGCACCGGATTCTACCTGCACCGCTTCCAGGCGCCCGCCGAATGGAAGGACCAACGCGTACTGCTGCACTTCGACGGCGTCTGGGACTCGGCCGACGTGTGGCTGAACGGCGTGAACCTTGGGCGCCACGACAGCGGCTTCACCAGCTTTGCCTTCGAGATTCAGAATGCGATCGAGCTTGGACAGAGTAACACGCTGGCCGTCGAAGTGCGCCAGACCACGCGCGACTACCTGTTCGACACGAACGACGATTGGTCGCTCGGCGGCATCTACCGCGACGTGTGGATCGAGTGCATGCCCAGGGAGCGCTACATCGACCACGTCGATAGCTGGGTAGAGTTCGACGACCAGTTTCGCGACGCGGATCTTCACGTGCGTGCGCTGATTCACCAGACGCGCGCGGCCGCACTGGTCGCGGTTCCGTATGAACTGCGCGCCACGCTCACAACGGCGGATGGGCGCGTCGCCGGTGAAACGGTCATTCCCTCCGACCCGCATCGCGATACGGGCCGCGAGCACCTGTTCAAGCTGCACGTGCGCGCGCCGAAGCACTGGACGGCGGAGACGCCGAACCTTTACACGCTGCGCGTGGAGTTGCTCGAAAACGGGAATGTTGCACAAGCAAGCGAACATCGCGTGGGCTTTCGCGAGGTTTCCACCAAGGGTGGCGTACTTCGCCTCAACGGGCAGCCGATCAAGTTGCGCGGCGCGTGCCGGCACGACGAGCACCCGGACGTGGGCATCGCCACGCGTCGCGAGCACTGGCTTCAAGACCTGCGCCTCATGAAGCAGGCCAACATCAACGCCATTCGCATGGTGCATTATCCGCCTGCCGTGGGGTTCCTGGACCTCTGCGACGAGATGGGCATGTACATTCTCGATGAGGTGCCCATGGGCTGGGGCGGCGATCTCGGCGTGGATCCTTCCTTTGCCGGCGCGGCCATGCTGCGCACTTACGAGACCATCGCGCGGGACCGCAATCATCCGTCCGTGATTATCTGGGACGTGGGCAACGAAAACGCCATCACGCCGCTCCACATGGCGGCCGTCCGTTACATCAAAGGAAACGATCCGACGAGGCCGGTGCTCTTCCCATGGCACGCGGAAGACTGGCTGCCGCCGGAAGTGGACATCCAGGCGCCGCACTATCCGGCGACGGCGCTGGCCGAATCCATTGTTGCCCGCGCCACGAGGCCCGTCATCGCTACCGAGTACTCCCACGCGCTCTCGGAGTACGGCTTCGGCGACCACGCCGCCCACTGGGAGGCGCTCAGCAGGCCGCCGTCGGGCGCGGGCGGAACCATCTGGATGTGGCAGGACCAGGGACTCTGGCAAACGCGGCGCACGGCGTCGGGCACCAAGAAGGAGATGCTGCTGTTGATGGACGGCAGCGACGGCATCGTCACCGCGGAACGCAAGCCGCAGCGCGATCTATGGGAAGCCAAGGCGGTCTACGCGCCGGTCCGTGTGCTCGCGGAGAAACTGGACCTTGGGTCGGGATCGTACACCGTCTCCATTCCCGTGCGCAACGATTTCGACTTCACGGACCTGGATCAGGTTACCGTCCGCTGGAAGCAGTTTGCGGGTGAGCGGGAGGTGAAGCAGGGCGAAGCGCGTTTGAAGGCCGCTCCGCACACGACAACCTCGCTGGAATTTCCGGTGAGCTGCGAGCCGGCGCAGGCGTGTTACGCGCACATCTCGTTTTCGCGTGCCGATGGCAGCCTGATCGCGGAACGTAGCGTGGAGTTCGCCGATCCCGCGCCGGTTTCCGCGCCGCCCGCAAGTGCGCGCTTGCGGCGCGGCAAGA
>JAJFUV010000274.1 GCA_021372245.1 Terriglobales bacterium | reverse complement strand
GGCTTGCGCATATCCCGCCCAGTCACCGCTGATCTGGTAGCCGGCAAGGGTAGTCGTGTGGCAGGAGTAGCCGAACAGCACCGCCTTTAGCGCACCGGAGGCGTCGCGGATGGCGAGCACGGGCACGTCCTGGTCCACCGGACCGGGCAATTGGCGGGTGTTGGGCCGCGACCGGCGCCGGTTGACGGCGAAGCCGGCCAGACCTTGCTCGAACGAAAGAGTGCCGGGGCTCAGGTTGGCAATGGCAGCGCCGATGGCTTCGAGCACCTTTCCGGGGAGCGCGGCCGTGTAACGGTCCACCACGGCCTGATGCGGCGGCGCCAAGTCGTAATAGAGCGGCAGAACGTCATTGGTCACCGGCGCGCTGTGGTTGTGCGAAGCGTTGAGGAGCAGACACTCGCGGGGGAGTTTGTAACGCGCCGCGGCCTGGGAGGCGATCCGGTCGCTCATGGCGCGGCTGAAACCCTGCAGGTCGCTTGTGACAATGACGGCCGTGGCGCCGGTTTCATCTTCAAGCGCCAGAGCCTTCACCCAGATGCGCTGGAGGACCCCTTCGCTGGGCCGGTTCCGATTGGCGAACCCGGAGAGCCAGATGGGTCCCTCCGGCGTTATATCCACCTTCGCGACGCCGGCTCGCCAACCGACGGCGCCCATGAGCGTGCAGGCCGCCAACAGCAGGGCAAAGATTGTTCGCATAGCTCACTCCGCAAGAGTCAGGTTGGCCTGGGCGCGAAGAGTGAAATCCGCCGTCTCGCCGCGCGCCAGTTTGGGGAAAGCCGCTGTGGCAATCATAGCGGCGTTGTCGGTGGAAAGTCCCGGGGCCGGAAAATAAGCCGGGTAGGGCAAGCCCGCCGTTCGCGCGGCGGCCCGCAGACCGGCGTTGCAGCTCACGCCGCCGGAGACGATGAGTGCGCGCGCAGTGGTGGAGTCTGCCACCATCGCGGCGCGGCGGAGCAGTTCATCGATGACGGTGTGCTGGAAGCTGGCCATCAGGTCGAGCGTGGCCCGAGGGGTGACTTCCAGCCACTGTTCGACGGTGGGCCGGGACGTGGTACGGAGCAGGGCCCGTCGCCTGTCGATTTCCGCGCCCATATCGTGCGCCTTTACCCATCGCAGCACGGCGGTTTTCAGACCGCTGAAGCTGAAATCGAGCGGGTTGCCTTTCATGTGCGCCAGGGTGAAGCGCACCGCCGACGGGTCGCCATGAGGGGCAAGCTGGTCGATGACCGGTCCGCCGGGATAGCCGAAGCCGAGTAGTTTGCCGACCTTGTCGAAGGCTTCGCCGGCGGCGTCGTCACGCGTTTTTCCGAGAAGGCGGTAGTGGAACTCTTTGTCGACTTCGAAAAGATGCGTGTGCCCGCCGCTCACCACCAGTGCGATGGCCGGGAAGGGAATTGGCTCGCCGCGCTGCGCGGCTTCCAGCACGACCGCATAAATGTGCCCTTCGATGTGATTGACACCCACCAGCGGCAGGCCGCGCACGAACGAGAGCGCCTTGGCGTAGGTCAGGCCCACGAGCAGGCTGCCGACAAGGCCGGGGCCCGAGGTGGCCGCCACGGCTGCGAGGTCGCTCCAATCGCTTGACGAGCGTTCCATGGCCTCGCGCACCACGGGCACGATGGCGCGCAGGTGCTCGCGGGAGGCCAATTCCGGCACTACGCCGCCGTAGCGGCCGTGCGTGTCCAATTGCGAGGCGACCACCGAGGAGAGAAGACGTGTGCCGTCTTCCACAACGGCCGCGGCCGTTTCATCGCAGGACGATTCGATACCGAGAATGCGCAAGCTTTAGTGCTCCACTGATATTCTGGAACTGGAAAACAGGGAATTTGGAAATCATCCCCAACTTTGATTATCGCCTGCCGCAGGAACGGATCGCGGTGCGACCGCTTGAAGACCGTGCGGCGTCGCGGATGCTGGTACTCCATCGCCGGGAGCGGCGGTGGGAAGACAGAACCTTCCGTGACCTGCCCGAGTACCTCGCCCCAGGCGACTGCCTGGTGCTGAACGACTCCAAAGTCATCCCGTCGAGGCTTTACGGCCATCGCGCCGGCGTGCATGCGCTGCCGGTAGGTAAGAACAATCCGAAGCGCTGGGAGAACTTGAGCGGACGCGTGGAAGCGCTGCTGGTGCGGCCCGTTGGAGGCGATCCGCATGTGTGGGAAGCGCTAGTGCACCCGGGGCGCAAGATGCGGACGGGCGAGCGGGTGAAATTTGCCGAGGGCTTCGAAGCGGAAATCGTGGGCCGCGGCGAGTACGGCCAACGCACGCTGCGCTTCGACTATGACGGGGACATCTTCGCGAAGCTCGACGAAGTGGGCCACGTGCCGCTGCCGCCGTATCTGCACCGGCCCGACGAGCCGGCCGACCGCGTGCGGTATCAGACCGTGTTTGCGCGCGAGCCGGGATCCTCCGCGGCGCCCACCGCCGGGCTGCACTTCACTCCGGAGACGCTCGAAAAGTGCCGCGCGGCCGGCGTCGAACTGGCTTATGTGACGCTGCACGTCGGGTTGGGCACCTTTCAGCCGCTGCACGAGGAAATGCTGCGGGCGGGCCGCCTGCACCCGGAGTTTTACCACATCACGGAACAGACCGTGGCGAAGATGCGGGCGGCGCGTCGTGTGGTAGCGGTAGGCACAACGAGCGTGCGAACCATCGAGAGCGCCATGCTGCGCGGGGGGCTTGCGGAAACCGCCGCGGAAACCGAGTTGTTCATTCAACCGGGCTTCGAGTTTCGGGCTACCGGCGCGATGCTGACGAATTTCCACCTGCCGAAGAGCAGCCTGTTGATGCTGGTGGCGGCGTTCGCGGGCCGGGAGTTCGTGCTCGAGGCGTATCGTCACGCCGTGGAGGCGGAATACCGCTTCTATTCTTACGGCGACTGCATGCTGATCGTCTAGCGCGTTTCGTGTTCCGTGCTCACCGTGGCTCCGCGTGTATCGGTGGCCGTCAGGAAGAACACGATGGGGCGCGCCGCCGGTAGTTTCGCACGGATTTGTCTGCCTTTTACCTCGGTAGGAGCCGACTGCCAGAGGCGATCTTTCCACAGGCCGGTGTCTTGCGTGTAGCATTGTACTCGATGCTGACGACCCGCGGCGTGACTACCGTCAGAGCTTCCCACAACCAGTAATCGTTCCCGTCCACATCTTCAGGGAACTCGACGAGTGTCGACAACGGGCCGGCTTCAGGTCGCACCCGGCTGGTAACCGGGGGATTGCCAGAGGCGTCCAATTACTGGTAGATTATGGGAGAGGAATACTGTATCCCGGCTTTTCATCTACTGAAGGCGTCCATGCGCGCACTGAGAGTATCTTTGTTTGTGGCGTTCGCGTCCTTGCTGGTCGGCGCCTCCCCGGACCCGAGTCCAGGCACGGACGTTCTGGAGCGCTACCTGGCTGCGGCTCAGGCGCAGCAAACCCAGATGCGCGGCCTCTCCATGCAGGTGGACATCGACGCCAGCATGCCTAAGCTGAAGAAAACAGGCAAGCTGCAAGCCCTTCGCAATATTTCCAAGCTGGGTCAGATCACGTACAATGCGCTCGGCTTTGTCGGCGACAAGACGATCCGCAACGATGTGATCGCACGGTTTCTCACCGCCGAAACCCGAGCCACAACATCAGAGGAAATGAACATCGGCATCACGCCCGCCAATTACAAATTCAAGTACAAGGGCGTGGTCGAGCGGAATGGCCGCTCCATGCACGTTTTTCAGCTTTCCCCCCGCAAGAAGAAAGTAGGGCTTTTCAAGGGTGAGCTTTGGGTGGACGCGGCAACCTATATGCCTTTGCGCGAGTCCGGCAGGATGGTCAAGAATCCGTCTCTCTTCTTGAAGCGGGTGGATTTTATCCGGGATTACGATATCCGCGACGGCATCGCGTTTCCACGGCACATGGAGAGCACGATCCAAACCCGGCTGGTGGGCATGGCCACGCTCAACATCAACTATGTGGGCTTTTCCAGGCCGGAAACAACCCACGCGGCCACCGCTCAACCTAGCGAGTCCCAGTAGGGGGCCGGTTATCTGCCATTCCCTGCATTGTGGTTGTTCGGGGAGGGCTGTGCGAAGTAAGCTCTAAATAGAACCCATGAGAACGCTGTTGCTTAACCCGCCGTCTTTTGAGAAGTTTGACGGCGGCGCGAGTTCCCGCTGGCCGGCTTCACGCGAAATTGAATCCTACTGGTATCCGGTGTGGCTTTGCTATCCTGCCGGACTCATTCCGGACAGCAAGGTCGTGGATGCCCCTCCACACGGTGTCTCCATCGAGCAGACCGTGGCCATGTCCAAGGACTTCGAGTTCCTGGTGCTGTTTACCTCGACGCCGGGTTTTTGGGTCGACGTGAAGATGGCCGAGATGATGAAGGACTCGAACCCGAAGCTGAAGATCGCGTTCGTGGGTCCACCGGTCACCATCGAACCGGAAACCGTGCTGAACGCTTCCCGCGCCATCGATTTCGTGGTGCGCCGTGAGTTCGACTACCAGGTGGCCAATTTCGCCAAAGGCACGCCGGTCAACGAGTTGCCGGGAGCAAGCTTCCGTTCCAACGGCGGCTTCGTGCACAACCCGGACGGGCCAGCCATTGAAGATCTGGATGCGCTACCGTGGGTCACCAAGATCTATAAGCGGGATCTGGATTTCACGCGCTACAACGTTCCCTTCATCAAACACCCGTTCCTGGCTTTCTATAGTTCGCGCGGCTGCCCGGCCATGTGCACATACTGCCTGTGGCCGCAGACGCACTCCGGCCACCGCTGGCGCAAGCGCTCCGGCGCCGACGTGGCGAATGAGGTGCGCTGGGCGATCGAGAATTTCCCCGGACTACGCGAGATCTTCTTCGACGACGACACCTTCAACTATCAGAAGACGCGCACCATCGAGCTGTGCCGCCACCTGAAGCCACTTAACTTCACCTGGAGCTGCACCTCGCGCGTCACCACCGATTACGAGACGCTGAAAGCCATGAAGGAAGCCGGCTGCCGGCTTCTGATCGTGGGCTACGAATCCGGCGACCCACAGATCCTCAAGAACATCAAGAAGGGCGCCACGGTGGAGATGGCGCTGCGCTTCCAGAGCAACTGCAAGAAGCTCGGCCTGAGGGTGCACGGCGACTTCATTGTGGGCCTGCCCGGAGAGACGCGCGAGAGCATCCGCCGCACCATCGACTTCGCCAAGCGCCTGGACTGCGAGACCGTCCAGGTTTCCATCGCGCATCCCTATCCCGGCACCGAATTCTACGATTATGTCCGCGACAACAACCTGATCACCATCGATTCGATGACGGACGAGAAGGGTCACCAGTTGCCGAACATCATTTACCCGGGCCTGGATCGCGCCGAACTGGTGGATTGGGTTGAGAAATTTTACGGTGAATACTACTTCCGGCCGCGTGCAGCTCTGCGCATTGTAAAGGGCGCGATTTTCGATTCGGGCGAGCGCAAGCGGCTTTACAAGGAAGCTCGGGAGTACCTCTCGCTGCGCGCCAAGCGCAAGAAGTTCGTCAAGGACCAGAAGCGAGCCGGGACCAACGCGTCATGCGCAAAACAGTCCTGGTAACCACCCTCGTCGTTTTCAGCAACGTGGCCGGCAATTTTTCGCTCAGTTGGGGCGTAAAGCATCCGGCGAGCGGTGCGTTTGCGTTACTGAGCCCGTGGGTGGTGTTGGGTGTGGCGCTGCTCATTGTGTGGACGCTGGCGCGCATGGCGCTGTTGAGCTGGGCCGATCTCAGCTTCGTGCTCCCCGTGACCAGTGCGGGCTATGTGCTGACGGCGCTGGCCGGCAAGTTCTTCCTGAACGAACAAGTCAGTCTGGAGCGCTGGGCCGGCACCGTGCTCATCATGCTGGGCGTGATCCTGGTCGGCGCCACCGATCCGCGTACGGCGGCCGGACGGGAGAAACAGCCTTGAAGTGGGCGCTTGTCGCGGGCATCGTCGCTTCCACCGTGGCGGCGGATCTCCTCCAGACCATCGAAATGAAGCGCCACGGCGAGATTGACGACTTCCGCCCCGGCGCGCTCGGCCGTGTCTTCGCCACCGTGCTCCGGCGCCGGTTTCTCATCCTGGCGGTCTTTTTCATGGCGCTGTCGTTTTTCTGTTTCCTGCGCCTGCTGGCCATCGCGGACCTGAGCTTCGCGGTGCCGGTGACGGCGGCCACCTACGTCGTCGAGACCGTACTGGCGAAGTACGTCTTGCGAGAACAAGTGAACCCGAAGCGCTGGGCGGGGGTGGCGCTGGTGGCTTGCGGGGTGCTCCTGGTGGCGCTGTGATCTACTTCGCGCTCGCCATCGCGCTCGTGGCCGCCGCTTATCAGTTGGTGACGCTGGCAGCGGCCGTGCGGCACACACTGGTGAAGGAACCGCGGGCGCGGGAATTTCCGCCCGTTTCCATACTCAAGCCTGTCCGCGGCCTCGATCCGCACTTCTATGAAGCCATCCGCTCGCATGCCTTGCTCGACTACCCGGAATACGAAGTGCTTTTCGGCGTTGCGGATGCGGACGACGCAGCGGTGCCGGAGATCGAGCGCCTGATTGCGGAGTTCCCCCAACGGCAAATCCGCCTCATCCACAGCACCACGCCCACGGCGAACTTGAAAGTGGGCGTGCTGGAGGACCTGGCACGCGAAGCCCGCTATCCCGTGCTGGTGATGAACGACAGCGACATCGAAGTGCCGCCGGACTACTTGAGCCGCTTGGTGGCTCCTCTCGAGAAACCTGGCGTCGGCATCGTGACGTGCCTTTTCCGCGGGGAGGCCGATCACTGGCCGGGACGGTTCGAAGCCATCGGCATCACCACTAACTTCATGCCCAGCGCTCTGGTGGCGCCGCTGGTGGGAGTGAACGAATTCGGGCTGGGCGCCACGCTGGCTTTCCGAGCGGAAACGCTGCGGGCCATCGGTGGTTTCGCGGCTCTGGGCGACTACCTGGCCGACGATTACCAACTCGCCTGCCGCATCACGAAGTTGGGCCTGCGAGCCTACATGGCTAAAGTGGTCATCGCGACGCACCTGGGCGATGACACCTGGAGCGGCCTATGGGAGCACCAGTTGCGTTGGGCGCGCACCATCCGGCTGTGCCGTGGTGACGGTTATGTGGGGCTTCCCGTGACTCATACCGGTCTGTGGGCCCTGGTTGCGGCGCTGGCAGGACTCTGGCAGTTGGCTTTGCCGCTGGCCGCGCTGCGGATTCTGGCAGGTGTCGCCGTCGGACGCGGCATCGTGAAAAGCTCCATCGCCTTGAAGTACTGCTACCTGATTCCGTTCTGGGACGTTTGGGCGTTCTGCATTTGGTTCGCTGGTTTGTTTGGAAAGGAAGTGGTTTGGCGGAACCGGCGGCTGCGATTGAATAAAGCCGGACAGATCGTGGAGCGCTGAAAGCACCCCAAGCCGGCCCTGCCTGTACAATCAGAAGAGAAGCACCTTCCATTATGTTTCAAACCCTGTTTGGCACTTCGCAGAAGACGGAAGAGCCTGGTTTCTTCGACAAGCTCAAGCGCGGCATCGAGAAAACGCGCGCTGGCCTCACTTCGCGCATCGAAGAAGTTCTCTCGACGACCAAGAAGATCGACGAGGACTTGCTCGAGGAGCTTGAGTACACCTTGATCAGCGCGGATATCGGCGTGAAGACGACCGAGGAGGTGCTGTCAAGTATCCGCCAGAAAGTGGATCGCAACCTGGTGAACGATGCGGGCGAGCTCAAGCACCTGATCCGCGAGCATCTTCTCCAAGTGCTACAGAGCAGCGAGAAGCCGCCGGCGGAAGTCTCCGCGCCCCCGGAGGTCGTACTGGTGGTAGGCGTGAACGGCTCTGGCAAGACGACCACCATCGGCAAGCTCACCAACCGTTACAAGGCGCAAGGCCGCAGCGTGCTGCTCGCCGCCGCAGACACGTTCCGGGCCGCGGCCATCGAGCAATTGCAGATCTGGGGCGCTCGCACCGGGACTGAGGTCATTCACCAGAAACCGGGCGCCGATCCCAGCGCGGTTCTTTTCGACGCGCTGCAGGCTGCCGTGGCGCGTGAATTCGACTACGTGATCGTGGATACGGCGGGAAGACTGCACACGAAGTCCAACCTGATGGCGGAGTTGGAGAAGATGAACCGCACGGCCTCGCGCGTGGTGCCGGGAGCGCCTCACGAAGTGCTGTTGGTGCTGGATGCCACCACGGGTCAGAACGGCCTGGAGCAGGCGCGCAAGTTCACCGAAGCCAGCGGAGTCACGGGCATCGTGCTCACCAAGCTGGACGGCACGGCCAAGGGCGGCATCGTCATCGCCATCGCCCGCGAACTCAATCTGCCCATCCGCTATGTGGGCGTGGGCGAGCAATTGGACGATCTCCTGCCTTTCGATGCCAGCAAATTCGTGGCATCCTTGTTTGAGACATGAATCCACGATACATGCGCGAGGCCTTGGAACTGGCCGCGCGAGGAAGCGGTGCGACCAGCCCGAATCCCATGGTCGGCGCGGTGCTGGTGCGCGAAGGCGAAGTCGTAGGACGCGGCTTCCATACCTGGAACGGCGTCAAGCACGCCGAAACGCTGGCGCTGGAGGAGGCCGGCGAGCGGGCGCGCGGAGCGACCCTCTATATCAACCTGGAGCCGTGCTCGCACCAGGGCCGCACGGGTCCTTGCGCCGACGCGCTGATCGCGGCGGGCATCTCGCAAGTGGTGGCGGCGATGGTGGACCCCAATCCACGCGTGGCGGGCGAAGGTTTCCGCAAGCTCTCGGATGCGGGTATCGAGGTGTTGCTGGCCAGCGAATACACGCGCGAGGCCGAGAAGCTCAACGAAGCTTACTGCCACTTCATGCGCACCGGGAAGCCCCTGGTCATGCTGAAGGCCGCCGTGACGCTGGACGGCAAGATCGCCGCGCCGGAGGACAATCGCGGCTGGATCACCAGCGAGACGGCGCGCGCCGACGTGCAGCGCCTGCGCCACGCATCAGACGCCATCCTGACGGGCATAGGGACAGTCCTAAACGATGACAGCCTGCTGACGGACCGCAGCGGGCTCTATCGCAGCCGGCCGCTGATGCGCGTCGTGCTGGATTCTCAACTGCGCATCCCGCCGGCTTCGCGTATGGTGACCAGTTGCCAGGGCGATGTCACCGTAGTATGCACATCCGCCGCGAGCCCTGAACGGCGCCGCGTACTGGAACAGCACGGCGTGCGCGTTCTCACGTTCGACGGCAAGCAAGGCCGCACCGATCTGCGGCGCGTGGTCGAGTACCTGGCGGGCGAAAGATATCTTTCGCTCATGATCGAAGCCGGCAGCAAAGTGAACTGGTCCGCGCTCGAACTGGGCGTGGTGGACAAGATTTACTTCTACTACGCGCCAAAGATCCTGGGCGGCCTGCAATCGCTGCCCGTGGTGGGCGGCACGGGCCGGTTGCGCCGCGTCGATGCAATCCAGTTCAAGAACGTCACGCTGCACGACGTGGCCCCGGATGAGTTTGCGGTGGAAGCATATCTGGTCAAGAGCGTGTGAGCAATGTTCACGGGGATCATTGAAGAGCTGGGCGCGGTGGAGGCGATCGAAGCCCGCGCCAACGGCGCCCGCATACGGGTGCGCTGCGCCACGGTGCTGGAAGACTCTCCGACGGGTGCAAGCATCGCTGTGAATGGGGTTTGCCTCACCGCAATCGAACTGGCCACCGGCGGTTTCGCGGCCGATGTGGCGCGAGAGACGTTGAGCCGCAGCACGCTTGGCCAGCTCAAGAAAGGCGATCCGGTGAATCTCGAGCGTCCCCTAGCCGCCGGAGGCAGGTTGGGCGGCCACATCGTCCAGGGACACGTGGACGGCGTGGGCGAGATCGTGTCGGTCGAACAACTGGGTGGCGGCGACTGGTGGCTGGAGGTGCGTGTGCCGGCCCAGCTCGCGCGCTACACGGCGGAGAAGGGTTCCATCGCGATCGACGGCATCAGCCTCACGGTGGCCGCACTCGAAAGCGACGTGGTGAGCGTGAGCGTGATCCCGCACACGTACGAGAACACCGTGTTGAAGATGCGCCGCCCGGGCGACCGCGTCAACATCGAGTGCGACATCCTGGCGAAGTACGTGGAACGGCTGTTGGGTGACCGGGCAGGTTCCACCGGCCTCACCGAAGATAAGTTGCGCGAGTTGGGCTATTAGCGGGACGCCGCCGCTACTTTGACTTCAACTCGGAGACGATTTCGGCCGCGACGCGGCGCGCCGACTCGACGTCGCCTTTCGGGAAGCTGATGGCACCTACACGCGCGTGGCCGCCTCCGCCGTATCGCTCGCAAATGCTAGCCAGGTTGCGCAGCGACTGGCAGCTGGTCCAGGGATTGGTTCCCACTGAAACCTTCGTACGGAAACTCGAAGTGCTCACCGACACCGTATAAGTGGATTCGGGATAGATGTAGTACGGGATGAACTTGTTGTAGCCTTCCACGCCAAGGTCGGCCAGGTCGAAGAACACCACGCCGTCTTCGCTCCGGCCGCGCTCCCGGATCAGGTCGATCGAGCGCAAGTGTTTCTCGTAGAGCGGCTTGTACTGCTGTTGAATCGCCGGATCGGAGATTATGTCGGCCAGCTTGCGGTGGCGCATCCAGCGGATGACCTGATGCACGGTCCCGGAGCCCTTTACGCTCTCGATAACGAGCGTGAGCTTCATAGCGGGCGTTCCCAGCTCGACGGCGGACTTGGCGTCGGTGTACTGCGCGCCGTCGATGAGGTCGGCGGCCTCGACCAGTTCCTTCAAGTCCGGCGCTTCCCATCCGAACCGGGTGCGCGCGACGTGCGCGATGAAAGCGGTGCAGGAGCGGAAATTCGGATCGAACAGCTTCCTGCCGCTAGTGTCGCGGCGCCAATGCGCCTCGTCTTCCGGGGTGAGGAACGCACTCTGATGATGGTCAAACCACCATGTCAGACGGGCATTCGTGGAGTACTTGAAATCGACGATCGCGTTTTCATCGCCGTCGAAAAGGCTGTCATCGAAATGCTGCGCCGCGGTGTGGGCCATGCCCGTGAAGTGGAACTCGGCGCCCGGATGAAAAGCGCCTTCCATGAAACGCGTAAAAAGCGCAGCGGCAGCAGCGCCGTCGAAACAATGGTCGTGATGCAAGACTCTAATCTTCATGCGAACAACCCACAGGTGGGAAAACCTTTTAGTTTGCTTCAAATGAAGACTGAATGCAACTGCGCATCAGGAGCAAGTTGTGACGCGGCTGGGCGATATGCTTTACTTTCTTACATGAAACGGTATCTGACGATCGCGCTGCTGGCTGCGCTGCCGTGTCTGGCGCAGGTGGACATCAAGCAACAGGCAGACCGGATGGACATTTCCATCAATGGTGCTCCATTTTCCACGTTCTTCTATGGACCGGATGCGCCCAAGCCTTACCTGCATCCGTTGCGGACGGCCTCCGGCAAGATCGTGACGCGCGCCTATCCCATGGCCGACGTCGAAGGTGAGAGCAGGGATCACCCGCATCACCGCGGCCTGTGGTTCACGCACGGCGACGTGAACGGCTTCGACTTCTGGGCCAATGAGGAACGCCAGAAAGGGCCGAAGAAAGGTAAGATCGTCCTCGAAAAGGCCGGCCCGGTTCAAAACGGCAAGAAGAAGGGCACATTGGAAGCCAGCTTCAACTGGCTGGACCCGCAAGGCAACACGGTGCTCAAGGAGGCCAGGAAGATGACCTTCTACGCGGACCGCGACCGCCGCGTGATGGACATCTACATCACCCTCACCGCCGCCACTGACATCAAGTTCGGCGACACCAAGGAGGGGACGTTTGCCATTCGCCTGGCCACGCCGCTGGAAGAGCCCTCGCCGAAATCCAAGGGTATAGCGCGCACCGGCAAGATGGTGAATGCCGAGGGCCTGGAGACAGAAAAGAACGTTTGGGGCAAACGCTCGGCGTGGGTGGATTACGAGGGCGAACTGGAAGGCGAAAAGCTCGGCATCGCCATCCTGGACCATCCTTCCAATCCGCGCTATCCGACGTACTGGCATTCGCGCGGCTACGGCCTTTTCGCCGCCAACATCTTCGGCGTACAGGACTTCACCCGCGACAAGTCGAAGGACGGAAGCCTCAACCTTGAAAAAGGGAAGTCGCTGCGCTTCCTCTACCGCGTAGTGATCCACCCCGGAGACGCGAAGACAGCGCAAATCGCGAAGGAATTCAAGGCCTTCAGCAAGATCAAGTAGTGCCGGCGGACGCCACGGAGGCCAGCCCCAGAGGGAGCGCGACCATGTTGATGGTTTCCGTATTGGCTGAAATCAGGAGGATTCTCACCAGCGGCCTCCTCGCGCCTTCTGTTTACGGCTGTAACGCATTCATTCTGCGGAGCGTCTCCCAGAATTGACAGCGCTCGAAGCCTGTCCCTATGATAGGTATTTCAGCGGCGGCCCGGTGTGGCCGACATCTGCTGTTCTCCAGGATCCAAATATGATCAAGGTCGAAGGTCTCACTAAGCGGTATGCCCGCACGGTCGCGGTCGACGACATCTCCTTCGAAATCGCAAAAGGACAGATCGTAGGGTTTCTGGGCCCCAACGGGGCCGGGAAGACCACGACCATGCGTGTCCTGACCTGTTTCCTGCCCCCAAGTGCGGGAACGGCCAAAGTGGCTGGTTTCGATGTTCTGAAGAACCCGATCGAAGTCAAGAGAAGGATCGGCTACCTTCCGGAAACGCCTCCGGTGTACCCGGAAATGGAGGTCGACGAGTACCTGACGTTTGTCGGGCGGCTCAAAGGCATTGGGAAGGGGGAACTTCCCAAACGCATCAGTGAAGTCTGCGAGAGGTGCGCCATCGGCGACGTCCGCAAGAGGCTGGTAGGCAAGTTATCGAAGGGCTACAGGCAGCGCGTCGGGCTGGCGCAGGCCATCATCCACAATCCCGATGTGCTGGTTCTGGACGAGCCGACGGCAGGCCTGGACCCCAAGCAGATCATCGAGACGCGCGAGTTGATCAAGGGCCTGGCGGGGAGTCACACCATCATCCTCAGCACGCACATTCTGCCCGAAGTGGAGCAGACCTGCGAGCAGGTGATCATCATCGCCAAGGGCAAGCTGGTGGCCACGGATTCGGTGAGCAACCTGACGAACCGGCTGCGCGGCTCCGAAACGGTGGCCGTCGAGGTGGAAGCCCGGGATGGCGCCCTCGATCCGATTGCGGTGCGCCAGCGTCTGGAAAAAGTGCCCGGCGTGAGCCGCGTGCTGGTCAAAGACGCGCACGAAAAGCGGCAAGGGTTTGAAGTGGAAAGCCTGAAAGGCTGTTCGGTCCGCCCCGAACTTGCGAGGGCCGTGGTCGAGGCCGGTTGGAACCTCAATGAATTGCGTCCGATGGCGCTGAGCCTGGAAGAGATCTTCCTCCAGTTGACTTCACCGGAACAGGAGACGGCCGAAGGGGGCGCGAAATGAAAAACGTCTGGATCATCTGTCGCAAGGAGCTCAAGAGCTATTTCGTGAGCCCGATTGCCTACGGGTTGATGGCCTTCTTCGCGGCCATCTCGGGCTACTTCTTCTACATCGCCACGGCGATCTTCGTGACGCGCGGCATCGAGTCGCAGATGATGGGCCGCGGCATGCCGATGGATTTGAACGAGTGGATCGTGCGGCCGCTGCTGATGAACGTGAGCGTCATCGGGTTGTTTCTGATCCCGATGATCACAATGCGGCTGTTCGCCGAAGAGAAGCGGTCGGGCACCATCGAACTGCTGGCCACTTCCCCTGTGCGCGACATGGAGATCATCCTCGGCAAGTGGTTCGCGGCGCTCATCATGTATGCCTGCATTCTGGGCATCTCCCTGCTGAACCTCTCGCTGCTGTTTGTTTACGGCAAGCCGGATTGGAAGCCGATCCTGATCGGTTACCTGGGCCTGCTGCTGCAGGGCGGCTGCCTGCTGGCGATCGGTACGTTTATTTCGACGACGACTCGCAACCAGATCATCGCCGGTGTGGCCACCTTCGCCGTCTGCCTGCTGTTGTGGGTGTTCGACTGGGTAACGGCGTACGAGACGGCCAACTGGGCCAAGGTGATGGGTTACATGTCGGTGGTGACGCACTTTGAAACGTTCGCCAAAGGCGTGTTGGATAGCAAGGACGTGATTTTCTACCTTTCCATGATTTTCTTCGGGCTGTTCCTTACGTCCCGATCCATGGAATCGCTGCGGTGGAGGTCCTAAGATGAGATTCGACTGGATCAAGGCGCGACAAACCAAGTACACGGGCTACGTCGTCCTGTACACGCTCATCGTGATCGCCGTGCTCGGCATGGCGAACTGGTTGGCCAACCGCCACAACAAGACCTACGATTCGACGGCCAACAAGCGCTTCAGCCTCTCCGACCAAACCGAGAAGGTGGTTAAGAACCTCAAGCAGGACGTCAGGATCAAGTACTTCGACAAGACCAGCGAATTCGGCCGCGCGCGCGACCTGCTGGACCGCTACGACAACCTTAGCTCTAAGCTAGCGGTGGACTACATCGACCCGGACAAGAAACCGCAACTGGCCAAGGCCGAAGCGGTGCGCAACTACGGGACGATTTACATCGAAACCGGCAGGAAGCGCGAGGAAGCCAAGAGCGTGTCGGAGGAGGAAATAACCGGGGCTCTCATCCGCGCCCTCAAGGGCGGCGAGCGCAGCGTGTGCTTCGTCACTGGCAGCGGCGAGCATGGCCTCGATGACACCGGCCGCACGGGCTATTCATCACTCAAGGAAGCGCTCGAGAAGAATAATTACAGGACGCGGACCATCTCGCTGCTGGAAAAACCCGAAGTCCCCAAGGACTGCACGACGCTGGTGGTGGGCGGACCGAAGCACGATTACGTCGAGCCGGCCGCTAATGCCGTCAAGGCGTACGTCGAGGGCGGCGGGCGCGCTCTGATCATGCTGGATCCTCCGGTGCAACTCGGCCGCGAGGAAACCAGCGAGAATCAGGCGCTGGTCAAAGTGATCGATTCGTGGGGCGTCACCCTGAACAAGGATCTGGTGCTGGATACCAGCGGCATCGGCCAGTTGTTCGGCTTGAGCGAAGTGGTCCCGCTGGTGACTACTTACGAAACGCATGCAATCGTGCGCGAGATGAAGGAAGTCGCGACGGCATTCCCCCTCACGCGTTCGCTCGAAACCAAGAGCGCCGACAAAGCCACGGCGGAGAAGCTGTTGTCCACTTCTTCGAACAGCTTTGCGACCGGCAACCTGAGTTCGGCTGAGATCCGCATCAATCCGGCCAAGGACAAGAAGGGGCCATTTGCCCTGGCAGCCGCCGGGACGTACTCGACCGGTCAGGCTGGGCAGCAGGGACGTTTCGTGGTGGCGGGCTGCTCGAGCTGGGCGGCCAACAACATTCTGCGGTTCAACGGCAACCGCGACCTGTTGCTGAACATGATGAACTGGCTCAGCTCGGACGAAGACCTGATTTCGATCCGTCCGAAGGAGCCCGAAGATCGCCGGCTCAACATGACCCGCCGGCAAATGAACAGCGTTTTCTATACGAGTGTAATCGGCATCCCGCTGATCATCCTTGCCGCCGGACTGAGCGTCTGGTGGCGCAGGAGGTAACCGATGCGCATTCGTGGAATGCTGGTAGCGCTGCTTGTGCTGGCCGCGCTGGGCGGGGCGGTCTGGTATTCGAACAAGGCCAAGAAGGCCGAGGAGTCCAAGCCTACTTCGGACACAACGCCGAAGGTGCTTTCGATTCCCGAGGACCAGTTCCGCCAGATCGAGATCAAGAAGCGGGACGGCGAAACTACCGTTGTGAAGCGCGATTCGGCGGGGAGCCCGTGGCAGATCACGGCTCCCAAGCCGCTGAACGCGGACTCGGACGCCATGAGTTCGCTGGTTTCCTCGCTGGCTTCCCTCTCCTCGGACAGGCTGATTGAGGAGAAGGCCGGTGACGTCGGCGGTTACGGCCTCGCCTCGCCCTCGCTTGAAATCGCCATTACGACGGCCGGCGGCAAGGTGCACAAGCTTCTTGTGGGCGACGACACACCCACCGGCGGGGGCGCTTTCGTGAGGACCGCCGGCGATCCACGGGTGTTCACCATCGCCAGTTACAACAAGACGGGCTTGGACAAGACTTCGAAGGACCTGCGCGACAAGCGTTTGCTGACTTTCGATTCCGAGAAACTCAGCCGGGTGGAACTGACTGCCAAGAAACAGTCGTTCGAATTCGGCAAGAACGCGCAGAATGAGTGGACCATCCTGAAGCCGCGTCCGCTGCGCGCCGATGGCGGGCAAGTGGAAGAGCTTGTCCGCAAGCTCAAGGACGCCAAGATGGACACGTCCATCTCGGATGACGAAGCCAAGAAGGCTGTCTCCGCGTTCGGCTCCGGTGCGATGGTGGCGGTGGCGCGGGTGACCGATGCCGCCGGCACGCAACAGATCGAAGTCCGCAAGGACAAGAGCAACAACTACTATGCGAAGTCCAGCGTGATGGAGGGCGTCCACAAGATCACTAGCGATCTGGGCGACGGGCTGGACAAGGGCCTGGACGATTTCCGCAACAAGAAGCTGTTCGATTTCGGCTTCAACGATCCGACCCGCGTAAGCTTCCGCGATGGCGCGAAAAACAGCGTGTTTGTGAAGGGCGGGGACAAGTGGTGGCTGAACGGCAGGCAAATGGACTCGGCCAGCCTGCAGACTCTGGTGGACCGGCTGCGCGACCTCGCCAGCATCAAGTTTGTCGAAGCGGGCTTCACCGCACCGGTTATCGATGCCTCGGCTACTTCGAAAGACGGCAAGCTGGTGGAGAAGGTCCAGATCTCCAAATCCGGCAACAGCTACTTTGCGCGCCGCGAGAACGAACCGGCAGTCTACGAGCTGGACGGCAAGGCGGTGGAAGAGCTGCAGAAGGCCGCCGGCGAGGTGAAGGAATACCAGCCGCCCAAGGACCAGAAAAAGAAGTAGTAGGATAGGCAACAGCCTTTCCGAAGACTTACATGAATGGTCTTCTGACCGACCTATACGAGCTGACTATGTCGGCGGGCTACTTTGCCGCCGGCAAGAGCGCCGAAATCGCGACATTCGAGCTGAGCGTGAGGCGGATGCCGCCCCATCGCAACTTCGTGGTTGCGACGGGCCTTGCGCAGGCGGCGGATTACCTGCTGAACCTCAGCTTCAGCGCGGAAGAGATCGATTACCTGCGGAGCCTGCGGCTGTTCGCTTCCTCAACGGAAGAGTTCTTCGACTATTTGTGCCGTCTGCGTTTCACAGGCGACCTGTTCGCGGTTCCGGAAGGCACCCCGATTTTCGCCGGCGAGCCGGTGCTGACCGTGCGCGCGCCACTCATCGAAGCGCAGGTTGCGGAGACGTACCTGCTTTCGATCATCGGCTTCCAAACGCTGGTGGCTACCAAGGCCGCGCGCGTCGTCGAAGCGGCGGCGGGCCGGCCTGTGGTGGAGTTCGGCACGCGCCACGCGCATTCGCCCGAAGCTGGCGTGCTGGCGGGCAGGGCGGCTTATATCGGAGGCTGCGCCGGAACCAGCAACACTCTGGCGGGTTTTCGCTTCGGCATCCCGGTGTCGGGCACGGCGGCGCATTCCTGGGTGATGTCTTTTACGGACGAGACGGAGTCGTTCCGCCGTCTGCAACAGCTTCTGGGGCCTTCGACGGTCTACCTGATCGATAGCTATGACACGATCGAGGGCGCGCGCAAAGCGGCCGCCCTCGGCGAGCCGATCCTGGGCGTGCGTTTGGATAGCGGCGACCTGGACGCGCTGTCGCGCCAGGTCAGAGGCATCCTGGACGAGGCCGGTCTCACGCGTGCGCGCATCATGGCCACGGGCGATCTGAACGAATATCGCATCCGCGACCTGGTGGCCGGCGGCGCGCCCATCGACAGCTTCGGCGTGGGGACGGAACTGGCTACCTCAGGTGATGCGCCCAGCCTGTGCGACATCTACAAGATGGTGGAGCTATCAAGCGGCGGGGTGAAGCGTTACACCGCCAAGTTCAGTGCCGAGAAGGTCACGGTGCCGGGCGCCAAGCAGATCTTGCGTTTCCGGGATCACGACGAGGTTGCCGGCGCGTGGGAATGCCCGCTCACGAGCGGCAAGGCGGCAGCAGTGGAAGCGCTGCTGCGACCGGTGATCTACGATGGCGAACTGGTGGAGCCGCTACCGGATGTCCACACGGCCCGCGAACGTGCGGCCAAGTGCCTGAGGAATCTACCACCGGCCTGCCGGCATCTAACTGATGCCGAGCCCTATCGTGTGGAGTGGAGCGAGGAATTGACGCGATTGTCCGAACAAGTACGTGAGCAGGTGGCTGAATGAAGACCGTGTTCGTAGACGTGGACACGCAAATCGACTTCCTCTATCCGGCCGGGGCGCTGTACGTGCCAGGCGCCGAAAAGTTGTTGCCCGCGCTCGAAAAGCTGGCTCATTGCGCCGCTGAGCGTGGAATCCCGGTCCTTTCGACGGTTGACGCCCACGCCGAAAACGATCCTGAGTTCCGCGACTGGCCACCGCATTGCGTGGCCGGCACGGCGGGCCAACAGAAGCCGCGGAATACGCTGCTCGGAAAGCGCGTAACCGTGCCTAAGGAGGCGGCCGAGTACTCGATCGACGGAGCGCAGCAGATCATCTTGGAGACGGCCGCTATCGACTGCTTCACGAACCCGAACCTCCTTGGATTGCTGGCGCGGCTCGACGCGGACCGTTACGTGGTCTACGGGGTGGTAACAGAGTATTGCGTCCGTTGCGCAGCGATGGGCCTGCTCCGGACGGGCAAGCGGGTTGAACTGGTGACGGACGCGGTCGAAACGCTTCGCCAGGAAGACGCCCGGCGGACCTACGACGAATTCACCGCCGCCGGCGGCGTGCTGGCCGCAGTCGGCAAAATCACGCAGGAATAGACTGGCCAACTTAGCACTTTCTTCATGCGCTGCTCCCGGTGTGGCTTTCCAATTTACTGAAAACACACGTCTGATCAGACATAATGAACAAACGTTCATCATTTAACAAAAAAAGTGAACAGTGTTCACTATGCCTGAACAGATTTGTTGATCACCCACGCAATCCCACTCTATAATCAGCCATGAAAGGAAATCGAATGTCACTACGGGTGCTTATTAGGTCAGCTTTATCCATGGTTGTACTCGTGTGTACCGCGCTGTCTCAGGATTTTCGGGCGTCGCTCAGCGGGTTAGTGAGCGATCCGACCGGCGCCGCAGTTGTTGGCGCGAAGATCAAAGCGAGGAACATTCAAAGGAACTCATTCTCCGAGGCCGTCTCAAACGATAGCGGCCGTTATACAATTCCGTTCTTGATTCCCGGCCAATACAGCGTGGAACTGGAAGCTCCGGGATTCAAGAAGTACGTCCGTGAAAATGTCCAATTGCAGATCAGCGATCATGCCGCGCTGGACATCCGTCTGGAACTTGGTGCAGTGAGCGAAGAAGTCACCGTTTCTGGACAGATGACGCAATTGGAGACGGAATCCGCGTCGCGTGGCGGCATCGTCGACAACCAACTGTTGAAGAGCGTGCCCAACGCAGGCCGCACCGTCTACCAACTGGCCTTCGCCATGCCGGGCGTCTACAAGCCGTCGAAGTCGCAGGGAACGGCGTTTGGTCTGGACGATCTGGCCAACTCGCGCACGGCAATCAACGGCGCGGGCATGGGCACGGCGGGAAGCGAATCGAACACCGATGTGCTGATCGACGGCACCAGCGACACCAAGGGCGATCGTCAGACGATCATGATTCCGTCTCTTGAATCTGTACAGGAATTTCGCGTTCTGACCAACATCTACGATGCGCAGTACGGGCGCACCGGCGGCGGCATCATCACCACAACGACCAAGTCCGGCAGCAACGATTTCCACGGCACGGTGTGGGACCGCTACTTTGACGATCGCCTGGCGGCCAATACGTGGTCCAACAACGCCAACAACGTGGCTCGCTCCACGCGCGCCACGAACATTTACGGCTTCAACGCCACCGGCCCGATGTGGGTGCCGAAAGTATTCGACGGCCGCAACAAGTTGTTCTACATGTTGAACTACGAGTCGCGCCCGTCGTCCGCTATCTACACGAGCCAGGCCACGGTTCCGTTGAAAGAGATGAAGACCGGCGACTTCTCGAACTTGCTCGCCAGCGATGGCAAGCAGGTCCTGATCTACGACCCGATGACGACGCGATTGAGCGCGGACGGCAAGACTTACGTCCGCACGCCTTTCGTCGGCAACAAGATCCCAACCGACCGCATCAATGCGGTGGGAGCCAAGTTGGTCAGCTATCTGCCAGACCCGACCAGGGATGGCGCCGGTTTGACGCACGTTAACAATTTCTTCCAGACCACCGACAACAAGGGTACGCTCTGGCAATGGGCGGGCCGTATGGACATTCGCCCCTCGGACCGTCATGCGTTTTTCGGTCGCTACGGGGAGACCGACATGAACCGTTGCTGCGACCAGAAGTTCCCGGACGGCAATCCGGCCGAAAGCAGCACTATCATGCCGCGCGGCCGCAGAGGACGGACGCTTACCCTGGATTGGACTGCGGTGCTGGATGCCACCACGACGTTTAACTTGCGGACTGGATTCTCGCGGCTTGAGAACCTAGCCTGGAATCCGCAAACCCTAGGGTTCGATCCCAAGACGTTGGGTTGGTCCGCCGCACTTGTGAGCCAGTTCGCCCGTCCGCAGTATCCGACGGTGAGTTGGGGCTCCTACATGGGGCAAGGGTCGAACCCGTATCTGCAAGGCGACGATACTTACACGATTGGTGCGACCGCCGGCAAAGTAATTTCAACGCACGTAATGAAGTTCGGCATTGAGTTGCGCGAGTTCCGAGCTACGAATCTGAGCTACACTTCGCCATCAGGCAGCTACAGCTTCGGTAAGAATTGGACCCAGGCCGATCCGAACACAAGCAGCGCATACGCCGGCAACGAAATCGCAACCGCCTTGCTCGGGTATCCGACCAGCGGTTCGGTCATCATTCCCATCACGCCGGCCTATCGCGGCAAGTACTACGCGTTGTTCTTCCAGGACGACTGGAAGATCACGCGCAAGCTGACGTTGAACCTCGGTTTGCGCTGGGACTACGAGACGCCGGTGGTGGAACGCTACAACCGGCAGACTGCCGGCTTCGCGTTCGGTGTCCCCAGCCCCATCTCTGCGCAAGTGAAGAACGCTTCCGGTGCGGCCAATTGTCCGGCTTGCGCCAACCTCACCGGCGGCCTGCTGTACGCGGGCACCAGCGGGTCGGATCGCTTTGCGTTCGAGCCTGATCGCAACAACTTCCAGCCCCGTATTGGCGTTGCCTACTCGCTGGACAGCAAAACCGTGCTGCGTGGCGGCTTTGGGTTGTACACCCTGGGCCAGTGGGCGCTGGGCCCCAACACCGGCTACAGCCGCACAACTTCGATCATCCCGTCGATCGATGGTATAACGCCATCAGCCAGCATGACGAATCCGTTTCCCACCGGTCTTCTGCAGCCCGTTGGCAATTCTCTGGGGCTGGCCACCGATCTCGGCCTGGGTCTTGGTGTGAACTACTACGACCGCCCGCTGCCCCGGTCGACGCAGTACTCGGTCGGTATTCAGCGGACCTTGTGGGGCGGGTTGATGGCCGACGTCTCCTACGTGGGTAACTACACCACCGGTTTGCCGGTCAGCGCCGGTCTGAACTTCATCCCGTCTGCGGAAATGGGAAAGGCGGCCAGCTACTACACAACCAAGATCACCAATCCGTTCGTGGGTTTGTTGCCGAACAACTCCTCGCTAAATGGCTCCACGATCACGCGTGTGTCGCTGCTGTATGCGTATCCCCAGTATTCCAATGTTTCGGTTTCGAATCTGCCCGTCGGCAAGAATCGCTATGACGCCATGCAGATGTCCATCAAGCGGCGCTTCGGCAACGGACTGAGCTTCCAGTTCAACTACATGATCACCAAGTCACTGGAGCAGCTCACGTTCCTGAATTCCCAGGATCTGAACCTGTCGGACCTACTGAGTCCGGTTCTCGAAAAGCGGCTCACCCTCTTCGACGTGCCGCAGAAACTGTCGGTGTTGGGAACATACGACCTGCCGCTGGGACGGGGCAAAAGGTGGTTCAGCCAGTCGCATCCTGTAGTGAATGGTCTGCTGGGCAACTGGAGCATCGGCTGGAACTTCACATTCCAGAGCGGCTTCCCGATCGACTTCCCGAACGCCGCGCCGATTGCCCAGGGCACGGCTCAACTTCCGGCCAGCGAGCGCACATTAAGTCGTTGGTTCAATACGTCGTTGTTCCCCAAGGTTGCCGGGCCGCCAGCCTACACTCTGCGCAACTTCCCGACGCGGTCCCCTGACGTTCGTTTTCAGGATGTGCGGAACTTCGATTTTTCGATCCTGAAGGACATCCCAATCTTCAAGGAGCGCGTCAAGACACAGGTTCGCGCCGACATCACCAATGCGATGAACCATCCGTTCTTTACCGAACTGGTGACCAGTCCGCCCAACGTGACCTCGGGAACGTTCGGACAGATCTCGCCGTCGCAGAACAACGAACCGCGCTACATCTATCTAGAATTCAAGTTGACGTTCTGAGAAGGGGAGTTCTCAAATGGTCGGTACAGCGGCGCGGCCGTCGTGGTTGTGGTTTGCGTTGCCGGCTGTCACTATGTCGCTCGGGTGGGCCCTCCGCGGATACATTGGTGGGGGGCCGCTGGGCGCCATGATCCCCGGCGCAATGGTGGGACTAGCGCTGTGTTTGCTGCTCGACCGTGAGGCGGATGCAGCCCTGATTGCCGCATTTGCAGCGATCGGCGTCGGGTTCGGCGGGCAAATGACATACGGCCAAACCGTGGGGATCAGTTTTCAACCCGAGACTCTTTGTTGGGGGCTGACTGGCTTTGCAGTGAAGGGTGCCGCCTGGGGATTGCTCGGCGGGGCGATAATCGGTGCTGCTTTCACCCGTGAACATTATCGAACCAGAGATCTCATCACCGGCTTTGGGCTGATGGTGCTCGGCACCTGGGCGGGGTGGAAACTGCTCAACGAGCCCAAACTGATCTATTTTTCCAACCGCTACGATAAGCCACGCCCCGAAATCTGGGCCGGAATGATCGCCGGCGCGCTCCTGCTGTTGCTTTGGCTAACATGGCGTGCGGGGGCACGGTTGCCCTGGCGATTCGCCCTATGGGGAGCAATCGGGGGAGGGATCGGGTTCGCGTCCGGCGCGGCATGGCAGGTCTGGGGCCGTCAGATCGTTCCGCATCTTCCGTTGGGTTGGTGGAAGGTCATGGAGTTGACCTTCGGCGCGGTGCTTGGGCTGGCCTATGGCTGGTGCGCTTGGCGATACCGCGTGGAGCTTACCTCCGGACGGGCACCTTCCCGCCGGAAGATATCAGTATGGAGTGCGTTGGGCCTCGGCGTCGTGGCCATTGCCGCCGGGTTCCTGCTTTACCCGTTTCTCCATACGCGCTTCACTTACACGATTGTCGGCGCTATGTTGTTATCCCTGGCGCTGTTCTCGGAAACGCTGTGCTGGCAGATCGGCATTACGTTGACCTATTGCGCGTTCGCCTTCGACTTTCTCAAGAACAAACCCGAACTGTCCTCCCCTGCCATGTGGGTGTTCGTCATCGGGACTACCATTGGCATTGCCTTGGTGACCTCCCGCAGTCCCAGGATGCTCCCGATGTTTCTCTGGATCAGTTGGACGGCGGTGGGCATGTCCCTGCTGAAATCGTTTATTCCGCCGGTGTCAAGCAAGCCCGTGATGATGGAGTCCCTGTTTCTTGTGCAGGCCGCACTGGTCACAGTGTGGGCAGTTCGATATTTCTCGCAACGCCCGATCGGCGAAGATGCGCAAGACGGATAGTCGGCCATAGCCGGGCTAGTCGCCCGCGTGCGGCGTGATGTCCTTCGCTCCGCGCCAGAGCCTTTCGATGTCGTAATAGGTGCGCGCCTCGGCGGAGAACACATGGACGATGAAGTCCCCGTAGTCGATGAGCACCCACTCGGCGTTGTTGTAGCCCTCCACGCTGATCGGGAGTTCGCCGAGTTTCTTCAGATCGAGCGTGATCTCGTCGCTGATGGCCTGAATCTGCCGCGAGTTCGTTCCGTTGCAGATAACGAAGAAGTCGGTGAAAGTCGTGACGTCCCGCAGATCGAGCACACGCAATCCGACCGCCTTCTTGGATTCGGCGGCTCGATAGGCCGCGAGCCACGGCTGGCCGGCGGAAGCGCTGTTACTCTGTGGGGTAAGGGGCTGGGCTTGCTTGTGCGATGACACTCGGTTGGTTCGGTCGCTCCTGTTCCGTATCGTACTACAATCAAGAAGATGCGTCTAACTTTGGCGCTGGCCTTCCTGGCCTCCGCCGTGGCTTTCCCACAGAACCCGTCATCGATCATGCCGCGTGCATCGGGCACGGACCCGGCGGAAGTGCGCCGTCTGGTAGAGGCGGGCGTGTTGCCGCGGGCGAAGCTGGATGACCTGGAGCGGGCCGCCAAGGACCGCGAGGACCAGGCCACGCTCGATCGCCTGCTTTATGGGAGCGTCACGGTGGAGGAACTGACCATCGACCAGGCGCAGGAGATGGTGGCGGCCGCCGAGCGGCTCGTGGCGCGCCGGAAAACCGAGCTCGATCGCACTCGCGCATTGGTGGATGCCGGCGCGGTAGCCCGGACGGAGTTGACCGCTTACCTGCTCGATTACGATCAGTGCCGGCGGACGCTCGATTTGGCGACATCCCGCGCGCGGCTGCTTCATGAACTGGCCGAGATGGCGCGAGTGGAACTCAGCATCGAAGCGATACCGGAAGCCCCACAGCAGGAATGGAAGCCCATGGAGCGTTTCGACGGCGACGGTATTTTCACCCAAAGGTCGTTCAACCAGATCGAGTTGGCCTTTGAGAGAGAGTTCGGCAAACCGTTGCCGGTGAGCGCGCGAGGCGAAACAGCCGTCCACCGCATGCTGGGTTACGATCACCGCGGCCGCGTGGACGTCGCGCTCAATCCCGATCAGCCGGAAGGCGTGTGGCTGCGGGAGCACCTAGAGCAATTGCGGATTCCCTACTACGCGTTTCGCGCGGCGATTCCAGGCAAGTCCACCGCGCCGCATATACATATGGGCCCGCCGAGCACGCGCTTGCGGGCCGCGGATTAAGAGCAAGCATGCCATCGCCTAAGTTGCGTGTCCTCATCCCCGAGCAGCAAATCCAGAGACGCATTCGCGAGATCGCCGCTCAAATCGATGCGGATTATCCTGAGGGCCAGCTCTACGTCGTCGGCATTCTAAAGGGGGCGTGCATTTTCCTCTCCGACTTGGTGCGCGCGCTTAACAGGCAGGCCCGCATCGATTTCATCGGTACGGCGAGCTATGGCCGCGGCAAGACCAGTTCCGGAGAAGTGAAGCTTACCAGGGACCTGGACAGCACCATCGAGAACGCGGACGTCCTGATCGTCGAGGACATTGTCGATAGCGGCGTGACGCTCACCTACCTGAAGCACGTGCTCGAACAACGCAAGCCGCGCTCCGTGCGTATTGCGGCGTTGCTCGACAAGCCCAGCCGGCGTCTGCGGCCCGTTGAAGTCGACTACGTCGGCTTCCAGATTCCGGATGAGTTCGTGGTCGGCTACGGCTTGGATTACGCGGAGGATTACCGTAACCTCCGCGACGTCTGCGTCCTCGAAAGCTAAACACTCAAAGCTTGCGCCGCGGCGGTCGACGTACCCGGATAGCACCGGCTTCTGGGTGAGTATAATGAACACAGTCCCCTAAGAGGTCGACATCGTGATTACGATCGAGTTCGAAAACGATAAAGTCCTATTCGAGCAAACCGTCGGGTACGCCGCACAACAGGTGCGGCGGTTGATTGAGAAACACGCGGATTTCTACCCGATGTACACGAAGGACGGCAAGTGGAAGCACGAAGGGCCTGCCTGGACGCACTGGTGCGACGGATTCCTGCCAGGAATGATGTGGCTGTTTCATAAGCGCCTGGAAAACGGAAACGGTGCGTCGGACTTCTGGCTGAAGCAAGCCATACGGTACACGAAGCCGCTCGAACCGCGCAAGTTCGATCGCGACGTACACGACCTGGGCTTCATCTTCCTTTCGACGTATTACCGCTGGTACCAGTTGACCAAGGATCCGGCGCTCAACGATGTGCTGATCGAGGCCGGCCGCACCATGTCGCTGCGCTTCCGCGAAAAGGGCCAGTACCTGCGCAGCTTCGTCGCCGAGAATTCACTGTTCATCGACATCATGATGAACGTGGGCATTATCTTCTATGCTGCGCGGGAAACCGGCGACAAGCGGTTGCGGGATATCGCGGTCCGGCACGCGCTCACCACGCGCCGCGTGCTGGTGCGTGGCGATGGCTCCACCGCGCACGAAGGGATTTTCGATACCGAGACGGGCGAGTTCCTCAAGCAGACCACGCAACAGGGTTACCGGGGCGATTCCTGCTGGTCTCGCGGCCTGGCCTGGGCGCTCTACGGTTTCGGCACATGTTACGAGTACAGTCGCGATCCGCGGTTCCTCGAAACCGCCGAGGCGTGTGCCGATTTCTACATCATGCACACGCCGGCCGACGGAGTTCCGCCATGGGACTTCGGCGCGCCGCCGGAAAGCCGCAAGCTGCTGGACACTTCCGCCGCCGCCATTGCCGCCAGCGGATTGCTTCGTCTTTCTCGCCTGCTGCACGATCCGGTCAAGGGCCAATTCTACTGGTCCGCGGCCATGCATATCCTGCGCTCGCTGTGCAACAAGCATCTGGGCAAGTCGGATCCCGCATGGGAAGGCGTGCTCAAGGGCGGCGTCTACCACATGCATAAGAAGCTCGGCGTGAACGAGTCCGTGATGTGGGGCGAGTACTTCTTCGTTGAAGCGTTGGAAAACGCCCTGCGCTATCTTTAAAGACAATCGAGGTTTCCATGCCTCTCAAATTGTTGATCCCCGCCTTCGCGGAAGGCGGGACAATACCCAAGCTGCACACGGGCGAGGGCGCCGATGTGTCGCCCGCAATCGAATGGAGCGGTGCGCCGGCCGGAACGCAGAGCTTTGCGCTGATCGTGGACGATCCGGACGCGCCTGTCGGCACATGGACACACTGGCTGTTGTGGGATGTGCCGGCCTCCGAACACAGCCTGCCGCAGGGTTCTAAACCGGGAACGGCGGGAGTGGAAGGCGTGAACGACTTCGGGCGCTCCGGTTACGGTGGACCCATGCCACCCAAAGGGCACGGCCCGCACCGGTACTTCTTCAAACTATTTGCTCTGGACGTCGTATCGCTCGGCCTGCGGTCGAAATCCCGCCGCGCGGACGTGGATCAGGCGCTCAAAGGACACGTGCTGGCCGCGGCGCAATACATGGGGCGATTCGAGCGGCGTTAGGCGCACGGCGCCCGCTGCGTCGTCGGCAAGCGCGAAGTGCGTATGTGTTAATCTGATATTTGCGCCTGCCGCTGTCATGCCGGCCAGGATAAGTGAGAGCATCGTCCTGCGGTCGTATCCCTTGAAGGAAGCGGACCTTATTGTCAGCTTCCTGACTCGCGACTTGGGGAAATTGAGGGGCGTAGCCAAGGGCGCCCGGCGGCCCAAAAGCCGTTTCGGGGCCGGGTTGGAACGGCTCTCCCAAGTGCGGATGTTTTACTTCCAACGGGAGACCCGGGAACTGGTCACTCTGGATGCGTGTGAACTCGTGAGTTCGCCGCTCAACCTGGGAAGCGAGTACGAGACGGCGGTGGCCCTGGATTTTTTCGCCGAGGCAAGCGAGCAGTTGCTTCCGCCAGCCGAGCCGAGCGAGTTGCATTTCCGGCTGCTCGCCAGCGTGCTCGAGTACTTGGGGAGCGAGGCGGCGCGCGAGCGAAAAGATGCGGTTTGGCCCGCGGTGCTGTATTTCAGCCTGTGGGCCGTGCGAATAGCCGGCTTCTTGCCACAGTTGCGGGTATCACGCGAGTCGCTGGCCATCGCTGAAGAGATGATGCGTTTACCGATCGGACAACTCTCGCCGCGCTCATGGCGCAAGACAACAGGCGCGGACCTGCGCCAATTCCTGGTGCACCGCATGGAGGAGCAAATCGAGCGGAACCTCGTCACCGTCCCACTGCTCGAATCCCTGTAAATCATGGAGTCCTTCCAGAACATCGTTTTGAAACTTAAGCAGTACTGGGCCGACCGCGGCTGCATCATTCAGGAGCCTTACGACGTGGAAGTCGGCGCCGGGACCATGTGCCCGGAGACCTTCCTCCGCGTGCTGGGGCCCAAGCCGTACCGGGTGGCGTACATCCAACCCAGCCGGCGTCCGGCGGATGGCCGCTATGCGGAGAACCCCAACCGTCTTTACAAGCACCAGCAACTGCAGGTCATCCTGAAACCTTCGCCGAGCGACGTCATCGAGCAGTATCTCGGCAGCTTGGAAGCCATCGGCATCGACCTGCGAAAGCACGACGTCAAGTTCGAGGAAGACAACTGGGAATCGCCCACCCTCGGAGCCTGGGGCATCGGCTGGCAGGTGATGATGGACGGCCTGGAAATCACGCAGTTCACCTACTTCCAGCAGTGCGGCGGTGTGGACCTGGACTTGGTGCCCGCCGAACTTACCTACGGCATGGAGCGCCTGGTGGCATTCCTGCAGGGGACCAACAGCGTGTACGACATCGAATGGGCGCCCGGCTTTTCCTATGCTGATGTGCGGCGCGCCGACGAGCTGCAGTTTTCGGTTTACAACTTCGAGATGGCGGACATCGCGATGCTGTGGCAGGTGTTTGAGCTGCACGAAAAAGAATGCCAGCGCCTGCTTGCCGCATGGCCGGACTACAAGGAGAAACAGCGCTTCCCGCTGCTGGCGGCGTACGACCAGGTGCTGAAGTGCTCGCACGCGTTCAACCTGCTCGACTCGCGCGGCGCTATCAGCGTGACCGAGCGGGTCGGCATCATTGCGCGGGTTCGGAAACTGGCAGTGGGAGTCGCCCAGGCGTATCTGGAGCAGACCACCGGGGAGGTGGCTGCATGACGCTCGACTTCCTGCTCGAAATCGGAACCGAGGAAATCCCCGACTGGATGATTCAGCCGGCGCTGGGGCAACTGCGCGAGTCGTTCGCCAAACTCATCGAGGAAAACAAGCTCGGCGGCCAGATTGCCTGGGTAGAGGCCACGCCGAGGCGCATCGCGCTCAAAGCACAAGGCCTCGCGGACAAGCAGAGCGATTCCGAAGAACTGGTGATGGGTCCGCCCGCAGCCGCCCCGGCAGGCGCGGCGGCAGGCTTCGCGAAGAAGCAGGGCGTGAGTCCCAAGAGCCTCGAAAGAGTCACGACGCCCAAGGGCGAATACTTGGCTGTGCGCAAGAAGATCGCGGGCCGCGCGACGCGCGACATCCTGGCGGATGCTCTTCCCAGCCTGATTCTGGGTATCTATTTCCCCAAGACGATGTATTGGACCGGCAAGGGCGGTCCGCGTTTCATCCGCCCCATCCGGTGGATCGTCGCGCTGCTGGGCAGCGAGGTAGTGCCGTTTGAACTGGCCGGCGTTTCCAGCGGCAATACGACCAGTGGACACCGCCGCCTGGGCGAATCCAGCGTAGCGGTCACCATAGACAATTACGAAGAGACGCTGAAGAAGAATTTTGTTCTCCTTCGGGCCGATGATCGCCGGCAGCGCATCAAGGAAGGCATCCAGGGGCTGGTCGCGGATCGCGGCCTACAGGTGAAGCCGGACGCGGACCTGCTGGAGACGCTGGTCTTCATCACCGAGTACCCGACGCCGATTCTCGGCGAGTTCGATGCGAGCTATCTCGAACTACCCGAAGAGGTGCTCATCACCGTGATGCGCCACCACCAGAAGTACTTCTCGGTGGAGAAGGCCGAGGGCGGGCTGGCGCCGAACTTCATCGCCGTGATGAACACGGCCGGCGACCCGGAGGGATTGGTTCGCCGGGGCAATGAGCGCGTGCTGCGCGCGCGCTTCAACGATGCGCGCTTCTTCTGGGACGTGGATCAAAAGAAGACGCTGGCGGCGCGCGTGCCGGACCTGGAGCATGTCACCTTCCAGGCGAAGCTGGGCAGTTATCTCGCCAAAACGCAGCGCACCATGACCCTGGCCGGTGAGTTAGGCGGCGGCGAGGCTGCCGTGCGGGCCGTGGAACTCAGCAAGTGCGACCTGACCACCGAACTGGTGAAGGAATTCACCGAACTGCAAGGCGTGGTGGGCGGACTCTACGCGCGGGCGCAAGGCGAATCGAAAGAGGTGGCGCGGGCCATCTATGAGCATTACAAGCCGGTAAGCATGGAGGATTCCATCCCGGCCACCCCGGCCGGACGGCTGGTCTCGCTTGCCGACAAGCTCGACACGCTGCGCGGATGTTTCGGGATTGGATTAGCGCCCAGCGGTTCCAGCGATCCGTTCGCTTTACGGCGTGCCGCGCAAGGCGTGGTAAAGATCCTGGTGGAGGGCAACCTGGAACTGCCGCTCGCGCAACTCACTGGCGGCGACGCGCAGCTCACGGAGTTCTTCCGGGACCGGATCGACTACTACTTCCGCGAAGTTCGCGGGTATCCTTACGACGAAGTCCGTGCGGCCATGGCTGCGGGCTTCGACAATCTTCCCGATCTCCAGCGACGGCTGGAGGCATTGCATATCGCCCGTCCGACTGAGAATTTCGAACCAGTGGCCGCCAGCTTCAAACGGATCAAGAACATCCTGCGGCAGGCCGGGTTCCCGGAGGGCGAAGTTGATGAGAGCCTGATCGAAGCGGGCCCCGAACGCGATTTGTATGATGCGGTGGCGCGCGTGTCTGGCGAGAACCTGCCCGAGATCGCATCGCTGCGGCCGGTGGTGGACCACTACTTCGACAAGGTTCTGGTGAATGCGCCCGACCCCAGGATCCGGGCCAACCGGCTGGCGTTTCTGGCGCAGTTGCTAAGGAAGTTTTCGTCGATCGCCGATTTTTCGGAGATCGTCACTAATGGGCTTGGATAGATTAGTAATTTCAAGGAGAACAGGAGCGTTATGAAGAAATACGTCTACTCCTTCGGCGGCGGCACTGCCGACGGCGATGGAAAGATGAAAGACACGCTCGGTGGCAAAGGCGCAGGGCTGGCGGAGATGAGCCGGTCCGGCGTTCCGGTCCCCCCGGGTTTCACGATTTCGACGGAAGTCTGCAATATCTACTTTGCCAACAAAGGTAAGGTCCCCGGTGAAGTCGACTCACAGATCGACGAGGCGCTTGCCATCCTCGAGGGCCGCATGGGCCAGAAGCTGGGCGACACCCAGAACCCGCTGCTTGTCAGCGTGCGTTCCGGCGCCAAGTTCTCCATGCCGGGCATGATGGACACCATTCTGAACCTGGGCTTGAACGACAAGACTGTCGTGGCCCTGGTGACCAAGAGTGGGAATCCGCGGTTCGCCTACGACTGCTACCGCCGGTTCATCCAGATGTTCGGCAACGTCGTTC
This sequence comes from Terriglobales bacterium, assembly GCA_021372245.1. GTDB lineage: Bacteria > Acidobacteriota > Terriglobia > Bryobacterales > Bryobacteraceae > JAJFUV01. The sequence continues at coordinate 29,498 of JAJFUV010000274.1, read as the reverse complement.
TCGAAATCCCGAAGGAAGAGTTCGAGCACTTCTTTGACGCGCGGAAGAAGAAGGTGAAGGCGAAGTTCGACACCGACCTGAGCGCGGAAGATTTGCAGGTTGTCATTGAAGATTACAAAAAGCTGGTTCAGAAGAAGACCGGCAAGCCCTTCCCGCAGAACGCCAAGGATCAGCTCGCGCAGGCGCGCGACGCCGTGTTCCGCTCCTGGTGGAATCCCCGCGCGGGCCACTACCGGAAGATGAACAAGATTGCCGACGACCTGGGCACCGCCGTCAACGTGCAAGCCATGGTGTTCGGCAACATGGGCGACAACTCCGCCACCGGCGTCGGTTTCACCCGCAACCCCGCCACTGGCGAGAAGGTGTTCTATGGCGAATTCCTGATCAACGCGCAGGGCGAGGACGTGGTGGCCGGCATTCGTACGCCGAAGCCCATCAACGAGCTGAAGGACGTCATGCCGGAAGTCTACGCGCAGTTGCGCGAGATCACGGGCATGCTCGAGAAGCACTACCGCGACGTGCAGGACTTCGAGTTCACCATCCAGGAAGGCAAGCTCTTCATGCTGCAGACCCGCAACGGCAAGCGCACGGGGGCGGCGGCGGTGAAGATCGCGGTCGACATGGTTCAGGAAGGCCTGATCGACAAGAAGGAAGCCATCCTCCGCGTTGATCCGCAGCAGCTTGATCAGTTGTTGCACCCGGTGCTCGATCCTGCTTCGAAGAAGAACCTGAAGAACATCGCCAACGGTCTGCCGGCTTCGCCTGGCGCGGCTGTGGGCCGCATCGTGTTCACCGCCGACGAGGCCGTGGCCCAGGCTCCGAACTATCCCGTGATCCTGGTCCGCAAAGAGACCGTGCCCGATGACATTCACGGCATGGAAGTGGCCAAGGGCATCCTGACGGCCCGTGGCGGCATGACGTCGCACGCCGCCGTGGTCGCTCGCGGCATGGGCACGCCTTGCGTGGCCGGCGCCGAAGAGCTGGCTGTGGAAGAGGCCAAGAAGACCGTCACTATCCGCAAGACCGGCCAGACGCTGAAGGAAGGCGATTGGCTCTCGATCGACGGCTCCACCGGTGAAGTTTTTGCCGGTCAGGCCAATACGATGGATGCCGACCCGAGTTCCGGCTTCCTGGCGAAGTTCATGGGCTGGGCCGACGAGTTCCGTGGTAAGTTCGGCGTTCGCGCCAACGCGGACATCCCGCGCGACGCGAAGGTTGCCCGCAAGTTCGGTGCCCAGGGCATCGGCTTGTGCCGTACGGAGCACATGTTCTTCGGCCCGGGCCGCATCGAGAATATGCAGGCCATGATTCTGGCCCGCGACGAAAAGACCCGCAAGAAGGCTCTCGCGAAGCTGCTCCCGCTTCAGCGCAAGGACTTCGCCGGACTGTTCCAGTCCATGGACGGTTTCCCGGTGATCATCCGCACGCTGGATCCGCCTCTGCATGAGTTCGTTCCCAAGCGCGAAGACCTCATGGTCGACATCGCCAAGCTGCCCGCCGCCGGTATCAAGGAGAAGAAGGAAATGGCGGCCAAGTACGGCATGCCGGTCCCGGAACTCAAGAAGGCGCTCCCCGAGCTGCTGAAGCGCGTCGAAGAGCTGCATGAGTTCAACCCGATGCTCGGCCACCGCGGCTGCCGTTTGGGCATCACCTATCCGGAAATCACCGAAATGCAGGCTCGCGCGATCTTCGAGGCCGTTGTGCAGGTGGCTAAGAAGGGCGTGAAGGTGCTGCCGGAAGTCATGATTCCTCTGATCGGTAGCGTGGAGGAACTGGCGGACCAGAAGGCCATCGTGAAGCAGGTGGCCGACGAGGTGCTCGGCAAGGCCGGTCTGAAGAATCAGCATTACATGATCGGCACCATGATCGAGATCCCGCGCGCCGCTCTGACGGCCGACAAGGTTGCTACCGAGGCGGAATTCTTCAGCTTCGGCACCAACGACCTGACGCAGACCACGCTCGGCTTGTCCCGCGACGACTATGTCAAGTTCTCGAAGGACTACGAGAACAAGAAGATCTTCAAGGCCGATCCGTTCGCCGTCCTGGATCAGGAAGGCGTGGGGCAGTTGATCGACCTGGCAGTGAAGAAGGGCCGTTCGACCAACGAGAAGCTGGAAGTCGGCATCTGCGGCGAGCACGGCGGCGAGCCGAGCTCGGTGGAATTCTGCTACCGCGTGGGCATGAACTACGTTTCCTGCTCCCCGTACCGTGTGCCGATCGCGCGTCTGGCCGCTGCTCAGGCCGCCATCTCCGGCGACAAGAGCGACACCATGCGCACGGCGTAGGCCGCAGTTCTGTAACTCAGTCGTTTAAGAATGGGGCTGGCACACCGCCAGCCCCATTTTCTTTTTGCGCGATCGGAGCGACAATGCTGGCTATGGAGCGTCTGGGCAACGGCCAGGAACCTCCGAGACATCCGCGAGCCTTGTCGAGCGCTCCGGCGGAGCTGACCTGCCAGCGGTTGCAGCGCATCGGAGAGGGCGTGGGGAAAGTTGTCTACGCCTCCGAACACTGGGTTGTGCGGCGTGAACGTTCCAGCTCGGAGATTATCGCGCTGATCGTCATATGGAAGCTGGCCCGGCGAATTGCGCATTTCATTCCGGGCGGCGACAAGCTGTTTGAAAGGCCCTCGCACAGGAACCGGCTGTTCCGGGTCATGATGCAATCGTTGATATTGCTCGTGCCGCGCGGACTTTGGTATACCACGCACATTGGCGAAGTGTGGCGGATATATCGCTTCCGCAGTGAGAGAGGCGAAAGCCTGGCGCAGACCTGTTTGCACGGTACCGCGCTGGTTCCTGAAGAGGTGATCTTCCCTCCCACGCGCGTCCAGGTGGGTGGTTGGCCGGGGTGGCTCGAAGTCAGCCAGGCCACCCAGCGCGTCGAGGACACGCTCTATGCTCGCCTGGTGGAACTGGCTGAGGAAGGGAGATTCGAAGAGGTCGAGGAATGGCTGAACCGGTTTCTTGAACTCCGGCAGGCCGGGTGGAGCCGCGGGGTCTTTTCCATGGACGCTCATTTGAAGAACTTCGGGGTCTGTGGAGACCGCGTCGTGCTTATCGACACAGGCGGACTGACGGACAGTTGGAGTGAGATTCAGACCCGCTTGGGCACCGAACAGAACGACGTAGATCCTCACATCCGGCTCGGCATGGGCTCCTTACTCGCGAGCCGGCCGGACATCGCCGAGCGCTTCAATTCCCGCTGGCGGGCGGTGGTGTCAAGCGAGGGAGTCCGCCAGCACTGGCCGGAGTGAAGTCCCTCAGGTTGACGCGAAGATCAATGGTAGACTGTTGCCGTGATCCGAACTGCCCTTGCCCTTATGGCGCTCGTGGCCTGCGCCGCGCCGCCGCCCTTCTATAGCGACAAAGGCGATCTCCTGTACTACCTGGACGGGCAAGGTCACCGGCACGTGGTGCGGTCGAAACGCGATTGGGCCAAGCGCCGCAGCCACATTCTCGCTGGCATGGAACTCGTCATGGGTACCTTGCCGCCTCGCGGCACGCAGTCGCTGGCTGTCGAGAAACTCGAGGAGGTTCGGACGGCCGCCTACACCCGAATCAAGCTCACTTTTCTGGCCGAGGAGGGCGACCGGGTGCCCGCCTACCTCCTGGTGCCGCTCAACCGCAAGGGCCGCCTGCCTGCCATGCTGTGCCTGCACCAGACCACTCGTCCCGGCAAGGCTGAACCCGCGGGTCTGGCCGGTCTGCCCAACCTCCACTACGCCCACGAACTCGCCGAGCGCGGCTACGTCGCCCTGGCCCCGGACTACCCTAGCTTCGGAGATTACGCTTACAAATTCGACTCCCCGAAGTACGTTAGCGGGACCATGAAGGGCATCGTCAATCATCGCCGCGCGGTCGATCTTCTCGTATCGCTCGCCGAAGTGGATCCTCAACGCATCGGTGTCATCGGGCACTCGCTGGGCGGCCACAACTCGCTCTTCGTCGCAGTCTTTGACGAGCGGATCAAGGCGGTGGTCACAAGTTGTGGGTTCAACTCATTCCGGAAATATTACAACGGCGATCTCACCGGTTGGACCAGCCCGCGCTACATGCCGCGTATCGCCGCTGTTTACGGCAAGGATCCGGGCAAGGTGCCCTTCGATTTCACGGAGATCCTCGGCGCCATCGCGCCCCGTCCCATCTTCATCAACGCACCCACCGGGGACAGCAATTTCGAAGTCTCCGGCGTGAAGGACTGCGTTGCCGCGGCGCTGCCTGTCTATACCCGCATATTCAAGGCGCCGGACCGCTTGGCCGCCGTGCATCCCGGCGCCAAGCACGACTTCCCGCCCGAGGTCCGCCGCCAGGCGTACGCCTTTCTCGACCGCTGGTTGAAGCTACACTAAGGATAAGGGCTCACCTTATGAGAAGCATCCTTTTGGCGGGGGCGGTGTCCTTCGCGTCCGTTCTGGTGACTTTCGCCTCCGCCGATCCGCCGGCGCCTCCGCGCCCGCAGAGCGGCCCTGTCGAGATCCTTCGCTCGTCCGAAATCAAACCCGGTATGCGCGGCGTCGCATGGACGGTCTTCGCGGGCAGCCAGCCCGAGCCGGTGCCGGTCGAAATCATCGGCCTGTGGAAGAACGCATGGGGCCCCAAGCAGGACGTTATCCTCGGCAAGTTGGGCGGCAAAGCCAAGTCGACCAACGTCGCCGCGGGCATGAGCGGCAGTCCCGTTTACATCGACGGAAAGCTGGCCGGCGCCATCGCCTTGCGGCTCAGCATGTTTTCGCCGGATGCCATCTGCGGCATCACGCCCATCGAGCTAATGCTCGAGATCAACGACTTCGACGCGACGCGTCCGGCCGGCGCCCGCACTCCCGACAAACTACCCGATCGGGCGGGACTGAACGTCCCGGCGGAGTTGCTGGCGCAAACCGTCTCCGCGGGTGCGCAAAACGCCCCGCCCGTGGAAACGACCATGGTTCCGATCGAGACCCCTCTGCTGTTTGCCGGATTCCACGAGGACGTATTACGGGAGTTCGGTCCGCTGTTCCAGCAGCTTGGATTGAAGGCCGTGCAGGGCGGAGCAAGCGGTGCCCTTGCAAGCGCCGGGCCCGCACCGGGGTGGCGTAATTCACTCGCTCCCGGTGACGTGGTTGCGGGCGTGCTCGTTTCAGGCGACATGAGCGTCACGGGCCTTGGTACGGTGACTTACAACGATGGCAAGCGCGTCCTCGCCTTCGGACACCCATTCTTCAACCTGGGCCCGCTGAATCTGCCCATGAGTAAAGGGGAAGTGCTCATGGTGCTTTCCTCGGCTTATTCGCCCACCAAGATTGCCAACGCGACCGAGATCGTCGGCGCTCTGCACCAGGACCGCCACAGCGGCATCATGGGCGTTCTCGGCCAGACGGCTCCCACCATTCCGGTGAGCGTCCGCGTGCGCAGCTTCGATGACGACAATGTCATCCGAAAAGAGAAGACGCTCCATTTCCGGGTGGCCGTCGAGCAAAAATGGACGCCTACGCTGATGATGTTCACGCTGTACAACTCGATTTCCGGGTTGAACGATTTTGCTGAAGAGGCCACTTACCGGCTCAGCGGCAAGGTGGAGATGGATGGAATGCCCAACATCTCGCTGAACACGATGCAGGCGCAAAGCGAGATGCCCATTCCCGCTCCGTTGCTCCTGGCCGGGTGGTGGGGAGACAAGTTCGGCCGTCTGTTCTCGAACGCGGTGAAGATGCCCACCCTCAAGGCGGTGAATGCCACCATCGACCTGCTGCCGCGCCGCCGGATCGCTTCCATCGAGCGCGCCTGGATCGCCCGCAACGAGGTGACGCCGGGCGAAGAGATCCCCGTGAAGGTTTTCCTGCGGCCGTACCGCGGCGAGCGTGTGGAGAAGAATTTCACGCTGCGAGTGCCCGTCACGCTGCCCAAGGGCGAGCACCGCATTCTGCTCAGCGATGCCGATACGCTCAACCGCACGAGCCTCGCGGCGGGCACGATGAACCGGTACCTGGAACTGCCCCAGACCGTCGCGCTCATCAACCAGGAACGCGCCAATAACAAGCTCTACGCCGCCTTCGTCCAGGCGCGCCCTGCCGTCTACAGCGACGACAAGGCGCTGCCCAGCCTGCCTGCTTCCGTTCTTAATGTGATGCAGAACGGGCGCACCTCCAACCGCCATCTGCTCACCAGCGCCGAAAGCGCGGTGGAGCAGGCCGCCATCCCGTTCGACTTCATCGTCAGCGGCAGCTACACGCTCCGAATCACGGTCAAGTAAACCTAAACGCCATGCGCAAAATCACTGTTGTTTGCGCCGCCCTGATAGCGGCCGCTATGTACGCGAACGCGAGCCAGACGCGTGTGTGGTCCGTAAGCGAACGCGAGGAGTTCGAGAAGGGCTCCATCAAGCGCCTCTCCGTTTCCAGCGACGGCAAGGTCACGCTCGCGCCGTCCCTCAAGGAACTCTACGATTCCTCCTCGCCGTACTTGTGGGCCGTCGCGCGCGATTCCAAAGGCAACCTCTACGCGGGCGGAGGCGGGGCGGGCGGCGCCAAGGCCAAGCTCTACATGGTGCCCTCGGGTGCCGCCGGCAAGGTGTTAGCGGAACTGGACGGAATGGATATATACGCGGTCGCCGTCGACAAACAGGACGGTGTTTATGCGGCCACCTCGCCCGACGGCAAGGTTTACCGCGTCCTGCCCGGCGGGAGAGCCGAGGTCTTCTATAGTCCCGGCGCGAAGTACATCTGGGCCATGGCGTTCGCGCCTTCGGGCGACCTCTTCGTGGCCACCGGAGACAAGGGCGAGGTCCACCGCGTGACGCCGGCGGGCAAGGGCGGCGTCTTTTTCAAGACCGATGAAACGCACGCCCGGTCTCTTGCCATCGATGCGCGCGGGAACCTGATCGTCGGCACCGAGCCGGGCGGCCTGATTCTCCGCGTCAGCCCGGCAGCGGAAGGTTTCGTGCTCTACCAGGCGGCCAAACGTGAGGTGACCGCCGTCGCCGTGGCCGCCGACGGCACCGTGTACGCTGCCGCGGCAGGCGCGCGCACCGCTGCGGCACCGCCCGTCGTGATGCCTGTGCCGGTGGCTCCCGTGCCTGCGCCCGCTCCCGCCGCGCCGGCCCAAGGCACCACACGCACCGCGGTCGCGGTGCCCTCCACATTCGTGCCCGGCGCTGCGTCGCTTACGGGTGGTTCGGAAGTTTATCGCATCGAAACGGACGGATTCCCGCGCAAGATATGGAGCCACCCGCAGGAAATCGTCTACACCCTTGCCGTGGACCGTGCCGGACGCGCCATCGCCGGTACGGGCAACAAGGGCAATATTTATCGCCTGGAATCCGAGTTGCTTTCCACGCTGCTGCTCAACACCGCGCCCACGCAGATCACGAGCCTCGCCTCCGGTCCGGACGGCGAGTTGTACGCCGCTTCCGGCAACATCGGAAAACTGTTCGCCATAGGGCCAGGCCTTGAAAAGGACGGCACCATCGAAAGTGAAGCGCACGACTCCACCCTGCATTCCCAATGGGGGCGCATTGAATCGAGGTCCGTGCTGAACGGGGGACGCATCACAATCTCGACGCGCAGCGGCAACCTGGATAGCCCGAGCAAGAATTGGAGCCCGTGGTCTGCATCCGTGGATGCGCGCGAAGGCGGACGCTCCGGTTCGCCGGCGGCCCGCTTCATCCAGTGGCGCGCCATGATGGAGCAAGCTCCCGATGGCCGTTCGCCGGAGCTCGACTCGGTTTCCGTCGCGTACCTGCCTAAGAACGTAGCGCCGGTCGTCGAGGAGATCGAAATTACTCCGCCCAATTACAAGTTCCCGCCGCAGAGCCTCTCGCTGACGCCCTCGCAATCCATCACGCTGCCGCCGCTGCCACGCCGCACCCGGCCCGCCACGCCGCAGGTGAGCCTCTCCATCGGTTCGTCTTCCGCGACCCTTCAGTACGCCAAGGGCTTCATCGGCGCCCGCTGGGCCGCGCGCGACGAAAACGGAGATGATTTGACTGCGAAGGTCGAAATCCGCGGTGTCGCCGAAACCGAGTGGAAACTCCTTAAAGAGAAGATCACGGACAAGCACTATACGTGGGATTCGACGGCGTTTCCGGACGGCGAGTATCGCGTCCGCGTGACGGCCTCCGACTCGCCGGACAATCCCGCCGGGATGGCGCTCACCGCGCAGCTCGAGAGTGAAAAGTTCACGATCGACAATACGCCGCCGGAGATTCTGTCGCTCGCCGCCGGGCTCAACTCCGGCGCTCTCGACGTGCGCTGGACAGCACGCGACGCCCGCAGCGTCATCGAACGCGCCGAGTACTCGCTCGACGGCGGCGAGTGGACCGTCGTTGAACCCACGACCAAACTCATGGATTCCCGCGAGCTGAGTTTCAACGTACGCATCGGCAAGGTCCAGCCCGGCGAGCACACCATCGCTGTCCGCGTCGCCGACGAGTTCGACAACCAGGCCGTGTCCAAGACCGTCGTGAAACCGTGATGAAGCGCCTGCTTGCGGGTATCGCCATCGCTGGCTGGCTGGCTTGTGCCGCGTTCTGCGCGCCCATCGATCTTGCAAGCGAGTTTCGCGATCCGCCGGACTCCGCCCGGCCCTGGGTCTACTGGTTCTGGATCGACGGCAACATCACCCGCGAGGGCATCACCGCGGATCTTGAAGCCATGCACCGCGCCGGCATCCGGGGCGCGATCATCATGGAAGTGGATGTGTTCGTGCCAAAGGGCCCGGTGCGCTTCCTGACGCCGGAATGGCGCGGAATGTTCCAGCACGCCCTGAAGGAGGCGACACGGCTGGGAATCACCATCGACATGAACAACGATGGCGGCTGGTGCGGCAGCGGCGGTCCCTGGATCACGCCGGAACTGTCCATGCAGATTGTGACAACGAGTGAAGCGCGCACCAGTGGCCCTCGTCGTTTTTCCGCCACGCTGCTGCAGCCGAAAAGCACAGCCGGGTTCTATCGCGACGTTGCCGTGGTCGCCTTTCCCACCCCGCCCGCCGACTCCCCGCGCATGGCGGATGCCGGCGCAAAGGTCAGCCGCGAGAAGTACGCCGTAACAATCGAGTTTCCGCAACCGTTCACGGCACGCGCCGTCACCATCGCGCTTGACCGCTTCCGTGCCACCGCAGCGGGAACGCTGGCCGTTTCCGACGATGGCCGCGCCTGGCGTCCGCTGCGCCGCTTCAATGTTTCCTGGCCAGTCGCGTCGGTGAATTTCGACCGTGCCTCGGGACGCTATTTCCGCATTTCATTCGACAAACCGGCCGCGCCGGCGCCGGACGACATCGCTTTGGGCAACGTGGAATTGCATGGGGACGGGCGGATCGAAGACATCCCCGGCAAGGCCGCTTACATCAGCCAGCCGTCGCTGGAGGGTGGTGCGGGCGGCACGCCCATACGTCGGGGAAAGATCGTGGATCTCACCGCTCAAATGGATGCGAGCGGCCGCCTGCGTTGGGATGTGCCGGCGGGCAATTGGACCATCCTGCGGCTCGGGCACACCAGCACCGGCAAGATGAATCATCCGGCGCCGCAGGAGAGCCTGGGCCTGGAGTGTGACAAGCTCAGCAGGCACGCCGTGGACGTCCATTTTGACGGGCTCATGGGCAAGCTCCTCGCCGACCAGCGCGACGCGGGCGCCACTGCGCTTGCCTACACGCACATCGACAGTTGGGAAACCGGATCGCAGAATTGGACGCCCGGTTTCCGCGAGGCATTCCGCGCCCGCCGCGGCTACGATCTGCTGCCCTTCCTGCCCGTCTTCGCAGGACGGGTGGTAGAAAGCGCCGAAGTCTCGGAACGGTTCCTTTGGGACCTGCGCCGCACCATCGCCGGCCTGCTGCTCGAAAACTACGCGGGCCGCTTCCGCGAACTGAGTCACCGCAACGGCCTCAAGCTATCGATCGAGGCGTACGGCAATGGCCCGCTCGATGACCTCGCCTACGCCGGCGTTGCCGATCTGCCCATGAGCGAGTTCTGGATGGGCATGGAGCCGTGGTGGGTAACCAAGGAGATGGCTTCGGCTGCGCACACATACTCGAAACCAGTGCTGGCCGCCGAGGCTTTCACTTCGCGCGCCTGGAACGGCAAGTGGCAGAACCATCCGTTCCGTTTCAAGCCGCTGGGCGATCAGATGTTTACACTTGGCGTGAACCGCTTCGTCATTCATCGCTACGCCATGCAGCCGTGGCTCAACCGATGGCCCGGCATGACCATGGGCCCTTACGGCATCCACTTCGAACGCACGATCACATGGTGGGAGCAGTCCAAGGCCTGGCTCACGTACCTGGCGCGCTGTCAGCACTTGCTCCAGCAGGGGCGCTTCGTCGCCGATGTGGCGTACCTCGCGAGCGAGCGCACGCCAAACGACGTCCACGAGCCTCTCTCCAACTTGTCCACGCCGCCCGGTTATGACTACGACGTGGTCTCCGCCGAATTGCTGGCGCAAATGACGGTGCGCGACGGCCGCGCCACCTTGCCCGGCGGCATGAGTTACAGGGCGCTCGTACTTCCGGCGTCCAACGCGATGCGCGTAGCTCAACTGCGCAAGATCAAGGAATTGGTCGCGGCCGGCACGGTCGTCGTGGGAATGCCGCCTGCGAAGTCGCCCAGCCTCGCAGAATGGGGCGCCGGAGATGCCGAAGTGCGCCGCATCGCTGCCGAATTGTGGGCCGGCTGCGATGGCGTGAACATCACCGAGCATCGCTACGGGAAAGGCAAAGTGGTCTGGGGTAAACCACTCGCCACCCTCTTGAGTGACGTAGGCGCCCCGCCGGATTTCGGCGGCGTGGGTTTCGAGCCGGGCAAGCAGTTGCGTTACATCCACCGCATCGCCGGCGACAAGGATATCTATTTCCTAGCGAGCAACGAGCCGCAAGCGGCAACCTTTCTCGCTACATTCCGTGTTACAGACAAGCGCCCTGAACTGTGGTGGCCCGATTCCGGCCGCATCGAGAGATTGGCGCTCTATGACGAGCAGCCCGCCCTCACGCGCGTTCCCATTCGTCTCGGTCCGTACGGCTCCGTGTTTGTGATTTTTTCCAAAGGAGACGGACCGGAACGGCTCGCCACGGTGACGCGCAACGGAGTGGAAGCGACCGGGATGCTCGCAAGCTCCGCCACCGACCTGCGCGGTCAGATGGAAGGCATCCGCATCGAACAAGCGGGCGACGGGTACCGCATGGAAGTCACGCGTCCCGGCGCCTATGAGTTGCGTACGGCGAGCGACAAGCTGCTGCGCGCCGATATCCCGGATGTTCCGCCGCCGGTCGAAATCAGCGGCCCCTGGCAGCTCGAGTTTCCGAAAGGTTGGGGTGCACCCGAGCGCGTCACCCTGGACCGCCTGATCTCCTGGACCGATCACGCCGACGATGGCGTGCGCCACTTTTCCGGCACCGCCACCTACCGGCGTGCGGTTACGATTCCGGCTGCCATGATCGGCACCGGCCACCGTCTGTATCTCGACCTCGGCCGCGTAAAAGTGATCGCCGAAGTACGCCTGAACGGCCGCGACCTCGGTGTCCTTTGGAAGCCGCCTTACCGGGTGGACATCACCGGCTCCGCTCGCGCCGGAGAGAACCATCTTGAAGTGCGGGTGGTGAACCTCTGGCCCAACCGCCTTATCGGTGATGACCGGCTGCCGCCCGATGCCGAATGGATGGGCCCGCGCCTGAAGAGCTGGCCGCAATGGCACCTCGACGGCAAGGCCAGCCCCACCGGCCGGCTCACGTTCTCGCCGCGTAAGCATTGGAGCAAGGACGATCCCCTTCTCGAATCGGGACTCATCGGCCCGGTGCGTCTGGAAGCTTCGGTTGAAATTCGAGTTGCGCGATAAGAGCATGCCGTTTTGGCTCGCGCAGGTTCATCCTCCCTTCCGCTGCCACCCTGCACGATAATGGATGGACCGGCCATGGCATCCCGACCCTCGCCCATACTCCTGATGACCCGTTCTCTCGGTGCCGGCGGCAGCGAACGTCAACTCACCGAAGCCCGCGCGCCTTTCCTGGACCACACGCTTTGGGATTTCGCCGCGCCTCTTCCTTTCAAAGTGCGCTTGCACGGCGGCCGGATCAAGGCCGTTCTGCGGGAGATCGTGCGTCGCAGGATTTCACCCGCTGTCGCTAATCGCCCCAAGCAGGGCTTTACGATTCCGGTGAGCTCCTGGCTGGCCACGCGATGGCGCGGCCCGGGCCTCGCCGAGGCTCTCCAACAAGCATTCCGCGACGGCCGCGTGCCGGTGCAGCTTTGGCATCTGCTTGTGCTTGAGCGATGGATGCGCCAGTTGCGCGCCCCTGTCCTATGAAGATCTGGCTCATGCGGATCTGGCGCGCGTGGCGCGCGCTCGCCGTTGCTTTCGCCTTCCTTTTCTTGATCGTTACTTGTACTCCGCTCATCCCCTGGTACACGAGCAAGTTGATGGGGAGGCAATGGGAATCGGACGGAGACATCCTTATTGTGCTGACCGCCGACATGCAGCCCGATGACATGATCGGAGCGGTCACCTACTGGCGCGCCGTCTACGCTGTCCGCACTTATCGGGCGGGGCATTTCAGCGCCGTGGTCGTTTGCGGCGGACCTGGTGGAGGCTCTCGTTCGCTGGCGGCGGTCACTGCCGACTTTCTCGTGGCCAACGGCGTTCCGCGTGAAGCGATCCACATCGAGGAGCGCTCCACGAGTACGCGCGAGAACGCTCTCTATGCCGCCCGCATGCTGTCCGGATGGCCCGGCAGGAAGGTTCTGCTCACCAGCGATGCGCACATGTTCAGGGCCCTGCGCGCGTTCCGCGCCGCCGGTCTCGACGTCGTCCCCTGTTACTTCCCGCACACGCTCAAACTCTACAGCTCTCCTCTGAACCGTTGGGGCCTGTTCTGCGGATTGGTTCAGGAAAGCGCGAAGATCGCCTACTATTACGTCCGGGGCTGGATCTGACCGGCCGATCCGCTTAACGCTCTTCGTCCCCAGGCGAGAACCGCGCGGCGATGTTCTGCTGCCACGCTGAAACGCCAGGCCAGCGGCCCATACAGCGCGAGCATGAGCACAGCCGCTGCGATCATCTCGCCCCAGTTGCGTCCCGGCAACCACTGCGAGTGCAACAACCAAAGCCAGGCCATCGAGGCCGCACAACTGGCTGGCGCCGGGCCGTAAATCCTGGTGGCGTAACGCAATGGATGGACTCCCAATTCACGGGAGGTCAATATGCAGACCGCCACGCCACGGTTCAGCATCATGCACATCGAGGTGACCCACACCGTGCCGTACAGGCCCCAGCGCGGCAGCACCACGGCCACCGCCTCGGCGATCAACAGCCGCGCATATAATCTGTGCCGGGCAATTCCGAACAGGATAGAAGCTGAATTGAACTGTCCCGCCACCGCCGTGTAGCCGACGAGCAGCACCGGCAAGAGGTAGGCGCTCTCGATGGCGAACGAAGGCCGGATCCACCGACTGTACACTTCGAATCCATGGCCCGCGACAGACAATCCATGCAGTCGTCCAGAATTGCGCCGTCGAAAATCCGCCGCACAAACGCGGCATCGGCCGGCAGCCGCCAATCCGCATTGAGGATGCGCTCACGCAGGAAATACGGGCTGAACGCGACTTTTTCGAAGTGACGCTCCAGCGCATTGGGCCGGCTGGCCATGCGCAAGTAGTTTTTACCCCTGGCCGCGTAAGGGAGTTCGCCGGCCACGAGCGACAAAACGCGGCGCACGAAACGCGGAATGCGATCGAACTTCCGCCGCTCGTCCACCGCGAAGTACGACGTGTAACCGCCAAACAACTCATCGCCGCCGTCGCCGCTCAAGCTCACCTTCACGTGCTGGGCTGCGAATTGCGGCACCAAGAATGTCGGAATCGCCGAAGCATCCGCGAACGGCTCGTCCAGGAAATGAATCAATCGCGGCACAAGCTCTACGGCTTCGGGATGCACCACAAGTTCGTGATGATCGGTAGCGTACTGTTCGGCCGTGATGCGGGCATAGGGCAGTTCGTTAAAAGCCTGCTCGTTGAAGCCGATAGAAGAGGTCTTCACCGGCTGCGCACTCTACCGCGCCATGGAGGCTACCACCAGACTCGAATCGATTCCGCCGCTCAGCAATGCTCCCAGCGGCACGTCCGCGATCATGCGCAGCCGCACCGATTCGTCGAATACTTCGCGGATTTCCTCGCAGAGCGCTGCCTCATCCAATCCCGCCCGCTCGGTCTCGCACGGTGGATCGAGCCGCCAGTACCGCCCACTGTCCGCTTTCCGTCCGTCGCGCGCGAGCCGCCAAGTCCTGCCGCAGTTGCTGGTAGTTGTAGATCTCCCCGTTGAAGACCACCCACACCGCCCCCGTCTTCGTTGGCAATGGGCTGGTGCCCCGTGGAAAGATCGATGATGCTGAGGCGGCGCATGCCCAAGCCGCATCAGCCTGTCCTTCCTACAAGAAGTAATCCGCGATGCCGCACATAGGTGATAGGGGATGCGTCCGGTTTGATACGCGCCTCTCCCATCATGTCAGACCGGCATTCTTGCTACTTCTCTTTATCCGGTTCTCAGGGTTCTCGCGCCGAACCGCCTCGTGACATAATTCAGGTTGTATGTTGGAAATCACCTGGTTAGGTCACGGAACCTTCAAGCTGCGTTTGGAAAGTGGTGAGGTGTTGATCCTGGATCCGTGGATCGCAAACAACCCCGCCTACCCCAAGCAATACGTCATCGATCGTGTAGACGCGATTCTGGTCACGCACGGCCATTACGATCACATTGAAGACGCCGTTGCGCTGGCCAAGAAGTTTTCCCCAAAGGTGGTGGCGATCTTCGAGACCTGTCTGTGGCTAGGCTCGAAAGGCGTCGAGAATCTGTGCGGGATGAACAAGGGCGGCACGCAGCAGGTAGCGGGTGTGGACGTCACCATGACACACGCCGTGCACAGTTGCGGCATCTTGGATGATGGGAAAGTGATTTATGGCGGCGAAGCCTGCGGTTACGTGCTGCGCTTCGCCGACGGCCGCTCGCTCTATTTTGCGGGCGATACAGCACCGTTTTCCGACATGCTGTTGATTCGCGAACTTTACAGGCCGGACCTGGCCATCCTGCCTATCGGCGATCTGTTCACCACGGGGCCGCGCGGAGCCGCTCTGGCTTGCCGCTTGCTTCAAGTCCCGAAAGTCATCCCCATGCATTTCGGCACGTTCCCATCGCTGACGGGGCGGCCTGAACAGTTGGCGGAGTACATGAAGGATCAGGTCGAGTGCGAAGTATGGGCGCTCGAACCCGGCAAGACCGTGAAGTGGTAGCGCCTGGGAGGGGCGCTCGCCATGCCGGAGGAGAACCGGCCTTTTCGAAGCCAGACCAAGCAACTGGGCGCCTGGTTCTTGGGCCCGAAAGCGGAGAACGCCGCCTTTGAGGAGGAGATGGTCCTGCACATCCTGCGGGACTACTTCCACTGGCGGCGCAACTACTACCCAGCCGACGAGATCGTGATCACGCAGCGCATGCGCCGCGAGGCGTCGGACTTCAACGACGCGCTGTTTCAGCAGCTGAGCGAAATGCTGGCGCGGCTGAAGCGCCACTTCCCGTTCTACAGCCCGCGCTACATAGCGCACATGCTCTCGGACCAAACGATCCCCAGCGTGCTCGGCTATTTTGCCGGCATGCTCTACAACCCGAACAATGTCACGCCGGAGGCCGCGCCGGTGACCGTCGAGTGGGAACTCGAAGTCGCGCGCGACGTCCTGCACATGTTGGGTTACACCACGCCGCCGGCGCCGGATGCGCACCGCGGCGAGAGGCGCAAGGAATTCGGCTGGGCGCACATCACCGGCGGCGGCACCATCGCCAACATCGAGGCGCTGTGGGCGGCGCGTAACATTCGCTACTTCCCGTTGGCGGCGAAACGGGCCGTCGAACAAACCGGCATTAGGCTCGCCGTCAAGATTCCCGGACAACCGCCCGACGAGCAACGCCCCTTGGCCGAACTCGATGACCGGCAGTGCCTCTCTATTAAGCCGAACGAAGCCGTTTTCCTTCTGTTCCGTTTCATCGAGGCCGTGAAGCGGCATCTCAAAGTGGGCGATGAGGAGGCGTCCGCGCGGGCCTGGCAGTTGCTCGGTGAAAGCGGCCTGAGCCTGGCGCACGCAGGAACGCACGCCCTTTTTGCCGGGCATCCGCCGGCCATTTTTGTCTCCGGCGCCGCGCACTACTCGATTTCGAAAGCCGCCGACCTTCTGGGCATCGGCCGCGACAACATCGTGCTGGTGGACGTCGACCGCTCGTTCCGTCTGGATGTGCGCGACCTTGAATTCAAGGTGAAAGATGCCGTGCGGCGCGGGATGTTTCCCTTGGCTGTGATCGCTATTGCCGGGACAACCGAGGAGGGCGCGGTGGATCCGGTCCACCGGGTGGCGGAGTTCCGCAGCCGTTACGAACAGACCGAGCACGCGAGCTTCTGGCTGCATGTGGACGCAGCCTGGGCGGGCTATTTGCGCTCGATGTTCGTCACTGCGCTGGACAACGCCCAGGACGCTGCAGCCAGCGAGCCGGAGAGGACGGCGGCCGTCAACCGGTTCACGGCGCGCGCTCTCGATATCCGCCGCCGCTCATACGCGCGCACGCTCGAATTGCAGTGGGGGAGCAGGGAAGTGACCAGCGCGTTTCTCGAGTTTCCGCGCGCCGAGTCCATCGTCGTGGACCCGCACAAGATGGGTTATGTGCCGTATCCATGCGGTATCGTGGCGTTCCGTAACGACCGTGTGCGGCACTTCCTGATCCAGGAAGCTCCTTACATCACGCGGGAGAGCCGGGCGGGCTGCCGTGCGAAGTTGTACGAAGCGCCGCGATGCGTGGGTCCGTACATTCTCGAAGGATCGAAACCCGGCGCCGCCGCGGCGGCCTGCTGGTTGTCGCACCGCATGATTCCTCCCACCGTGGAGGGCTACGGCGAAATCATGCGCGCTTCGGTCTCGGCCGCACGCGAGCTTTACGAACACCTGACGCACTGGGAGCAATCTTCGCATGCCAACCAGTACGAACCGCCGTATCGATTCGTGAGCATCGCCGCGCCCCCGCCCGACACCAACATTGTGTGCTTCGTCATCCGGCGTAAGGATTCACGATCGCTTGCGGCCATGAACGCTCTCGGCGAAGCGGTTTACAAGCGGCTGACCATCGACGCGGAGGGTGACGGGCGCGATTACGCTTATTCGCAACCCTTCTTCATCTCGCGGACACGGTTTCACCTGCCGCAGTATTCCGAACGCGCCGTGGCGGGATTGTTGGAACACGCGGGAGTGGATGCCGCGGACTACCCGAGCCAGGGCATCTTCGTGTTGCGCGCCACCGTGATGAGCCCCTACATCGTGCTGGCCGCGGAAACCGGGCACAAGCAGGACCTGCTCGACGAGTTCGTAGTCACGCTGGCACGCATCACGGAGGAGACGCTCAAGGCGTTGGGACCAGCTTGAATTCGTGCGCGGCGGCCAGCTTCTGTAATTGCTCCAGGATCGCGCTCCTGCGCGCATCGTCCGCCGGGCTGTAAACGGCGGTCTGAAACACAGTGCCGCGTGGGAACTGCGTCAGTTTCCGCTCAACCGCCTCTATAGAACGTAGATTTGTGTAATGCGCGACCTCGGCCCGGAAATCATCGCCACTGTAAGCGTAAACCGCCACGCGAAGAGGACGGCGCCACGCATTCAGATCCTGAAAAGAATCATGAAGGCATCCCCAGCCGAGGCACAACGCGTCGATCTGTTTCAGCTTCGCCTCGCCGGTCAGCCATCCCGCGCCGTGGGCCAGTGCGTGGCGAAGCTCCTGCTCCAGGCGGACATTGCCGGCGAACTCGTCCTTTTCAAGATCCTCGCGCCGGTTCTTCCACCAGTCGTGAAAGTAACGATAGGCCTGCCAGAGGGGCTCTTCGGCCCAGGCGGAGCCATACCGTCCCAGAGCGAGGGCAGATGCGCCCTTGACGTTGCCGTCGGAGTGTTGCACATACGCGGCCAGATACTCCTCCATCACGCGATGCATGTAAAGCGGCGGTACCTGCTCGATCAGTTCGGCGGTACACGGAGGTGCCGGAGCATGCATATTCCAGGGCTGACGTTTAAGAATGCTCTCGGCATGCGCGGGATCCACGCGCAGGAAGTAAGCAATCAGGCCCGCGCCGCAGGGGTCCCGCTGCATTTCGTAGACTTCTTTGAACCTCTCCAGGGACCGGGGTGAGCCGTAGCGTGCGATGAGGCGGAGCATTTTGCGGCCATCCCCGTAAGGCGGGCTTTGCGCTTTGTTGAGATTCTCAATCAGCACGTCGTCGATGTCGCCCACCGCGCCCGGCGGCAATAGCATAAAGACGTCCAGATCCGCGCTGGTGCGAAAGTCGCGGAGTTCGGCGAGCAACTGTTGGCGGCCCTTTTCCGGATTCAATTCGCACAGGCGCTTCAAGGCCAGGTTGCGGATCTCGGCTTCGGTTGCGTTGCCCACAGGTTTGGCGATGATCGAGTCCAGAATCGATTCCATCCGAGGCGAACGGAGAAGGGGCCACTGCCAATCGAGGAAGTCGCGGAGTTGGTGCGGCTGCGCATCGGCGTACGAAGCGGCGAACACTTCGGCCACCAGTGGAGCCCACGACGGCGTGACGTGCCGTTGAACGGACTCGCTCAAAGGTCGCAGCAGCGCCCGCAGCGTTTCGATTCTGGCCTGCCCAGTCTTCGAGGAAAGTGACGATGCGAGCAACGCGGCGGCCCGGCCGCGGAATTCGAAATCCGCCTCATAGCCCTTGTGACCTTCGGCCTTGGCGCATACTGCGGCCATTATGTTCAGGAACTGTTCGCCGGCCGGGTACGACGGGAGCACACTCCTCTCGCGCATCTCTTTGCACGCCTCGACCGGATGAGCGCTCTCAAGAAGTCCTGCGAGCAGGTCGAAAAGATTCGCTTGAGTGCCTGACAGATCCAAGGCCGCGCGCCAGGCGAGCGGGTGATCGATGAAGCGCAGCCGCGCGGCGGCAGTCTCACGAATTCGCCAGCCGTCTCGCGCCTGGGAGCCGGTCGTCTCGATTGCGGTTTGCGCGTCGGCCACCGTCGAGCGAATCCATGTTTCGATCGCGGGAACGATCTCGAACTGGATTGGATTCGAGACCAATTCTACCGGGGGCTCGGCGAAGACGTAGGTGCGCCGCATGTATCCACGATCCTTCGCGACGAGCTGGCGAAGGCGATAGCGCACCGTGTAGTGCCCGGCGGGTAAACGCGGCACATACTCGTTCAGGTTGGTGCTTATGGGATCCGTGCGCCGGTCAAGATCGACATAAAGACCACCGCGGTGCATAGTGCGCATATCATGGCTGCCGCAGTGGTGTTGTAGATCGCAATTCGGACCGGGATCGACCACAAAGCCGGTCGGCGACCAGTGGCTCTTCGCGGGATCTTTAAGATGGACCTCGACACGAATCAGTTCGCCCGAGAAGAACCGCCTTTTGGCATCGGGCAACCGCAGCGAGAGTTCAGCCGGCGGCGCGCTGGGCTGGACGAGGAATGCCAACGAGAGCAGAAGTGGGCCCACGTTGTCCTAGACCCCGCCCGCGCGCCAAAAGTTTCAGTGCCAGCTGCCAAGACCACCCGTGAAAGTGAAGAAGGTGTCAAAGCGTAAGAAGTAGGATGGGCACCGTTGAGCGTAGAAGGTTCCCGGCGACATGCGCTCGTAAAGCGCCGATGCTCTCCAATGCTTATTCACTGCGACGTTCAACTGTGCCTGATAGAGATTGCCGCGCCCGGTGCCGTTTCCGAAGATTTGCGAGCCGCCTTGTGGAAAAGTGTGGAACGCATTCATGCGGAAGTAGGCGAGCCGCCCGGTAAGCGGCCTCACGGGTCTGAACGTAAACTCGCTCTGCCACGCGCCGAGATTGCTCCAGTAGCCCACGCCCCTCTCCCGCATCAGGCTGTAAAGGTAAAGCCCACTGATCCGCCCACCGCGTCCGAACAGCGGATCCCAGCCTTCCACCTTGTCCTTGGTGGCGGGATCATCGCCGGACATCCCCCAGTAACCCGCTGAGGCGCTCGGCTTCCAGGCTGTCCTCCAGTACTTCTTCAGATAACCGTATCCGCCCCAACCAGTGACGGAAGTTGACGGACGCTGATGCCCCCACTGCAGCGCCATCTCGCCTGTGGCCTCCCAGTCCCTGCGGAACTGCCGGACTACGCGGCCACCGGCGGTACTCACGTGGCGGTCCGGTTGGAACTGGTAGTTCGTAGGTGCCCGGCGGTCGTGGGTGTCCTTCTTGTAAAAGTAATAAGCTTCGATGCTGGTGTTCTTGAGGTTGTTATCGGTGTAGTAAGTTCCCAGCGCCTGCTCGTCCCACTCCACCAGTTGCCGCGACCGGTCATGGTACCTGGGTAGGTAACGGTCGGTACGAGGATCAGAGATGGCCATCAGTTCAATCTTGGACTTCCTCCAGGAATAGGCCAGGTTGGCCGCGTTGAAGTACGAAGACCGTGATCCGTCATAGGGATTGCCTTCCGTCAGGAGGAACCCTTCGCCCTTCATGATGTTCTGTCTGCCAACACGCAGCGAAAGGCCTTTTACGAACAGCTTCTTGATGTCGATGTAAGCATGCTCGAAGGCGACTTCGTCGAAGCGGTAAGGCGAGCGAGGCACCATGACCTGGTACGTTTCCTGCATCAGGCCGACATAGACGTCGATATTTTCAGTGAGCCCCACCTTACCCCAACCGCGCGTACGGTAGCGGACCTGATTGCGTTGGTCGTCAGCCGAGTCGCCGTAGTCGAACAGGTTGTTCCAATTTTCTGAGAGAATGCGCTGCTCGAAGCCGTACTCGAACCTGTTTTCGCTGCTCTGTGCGCGGAGAAATGGGGTGGGCAGCAGTAAAAGCACAAAGAAAGCGTGTCTGGAGTTCACGTGGAATATTCCTCCCCCGTATGGGCTAGGGCCGGCGCCTAAAGGGTGTTTTAACTTGCGAACACCGGCACAAATGGCTTATCGTCGCGGGTCGAGGTTTCGTGAGACAATCAGAGGCGGCTTGTGCGGGTCAGTGACTGCTGCCGAAGTTGCCTTTGATGGTGAAGATCGCTTCAAAGCGCACGAAGTAGGATGGGGCTCGTTGGGCGTAGAATGTTCCCGGCGACACGCGCTCGTAAAGTGCGTGTCCTTTCCAGTACTTATTCAATGTCAGGTCTAGTCTTGCCTGATACATATTGCCCCGGCCGGTGCCGCTGCCGAAGATGCGCGTGTCGCCTTGAGGAAAGGTGTGAAACGCATTCATGCGGTAGTAGGTGAGCCGCCCGGTGAGCGGCTTGGCGGGCGTGAATAGAAATTCAGCCTGATACATGCCGAGATTGGTCCAGTAGCCTACGCCTTTCTCCCTGAACAGGCTGTAAAGGTAGAGCTCGCTGAACTTGGGCCAGCGCGCGAACAGCGGATCCCAGCCTTCCACCCTGTCCCTGGTGGCGGGGTCGTCGCCGGACATCCCCCAATAACCGGCCGACGCGCTCGGCTTCCATGTGGTCTTCCAGGACTTTTTCAAGTAACTGTAGCCGCCCCATCCAGCGATGGAAGTGGACGGACGCTGATGCCCCCACTGCAACGCCATTTCGCCGGTGGCCTCCCAGCCGCGTCCCAGCTTCTGAACCACCCGGCCTCCGGCAGTATTTACGTGGCGGTCCGGTTGGAACTGGAAGTTAGTAGGTGCCCGGCGGTCGTGGACTTCCTTCTTGTAAAAGTAATAAGCCTCGACGTTGGTGTTCTTGAGGTTGTTATCGGTGTAGTAAGTGCCAAGCGCCTGTTCGTCCCACTCGATCAGTTGCCGGGATCGGTCGTGGATCTGGGGCAGGTAGCGGTCGGTACGGGGATTAGAGATGCCGATTAACTCTATCTTGGACTTCTTCCAGGTATAGGCCAGGTCGGCTGCATTGAAGTAAATGGATCGCGATCCATCCCAGGGATTGCCTTCCAGCAGGAGGAATCCTTCGCCCTTCATGATGTTCTGGCGGCCGACGCGCAGCGATAGGCCCTTTACGAACAGCTTCTTGATGTCGATGTAAGCGTGCTCGAACGCGACTTCATCGAAGCGGTAGGGCGAGCGAGGCACCACGATCTGGTTGGTTTCCTGCACCAGACCGACATAGACGTCGATGTTGTCGGTGAGCCCCGCCTTGCCCCAGACCCTTGTGCGATAGCGGATCTGATTGCGCTGATCGTCCGCCGAGTCGCCATAGTCGAACAGGTTGTTCCAGTTCTCAGTACGTACGCGTTGTTCAAAACCGAATTCGAACGCGCTGACGCCGTTTTGCGCGGACGCAATCGGAACAGCCAGCGAACACAGGGCAACAAGTAGCCAATTAGTATTCACTTAGGACATTTCTTCAAAGCACGGGCGAAGCCCGGCATGGACCGGACAATGGTGTCGCGCGGCACGGTAAGGGACAATCGGATGTAACCGCCGCGGCCGAATCCCGCTCCTGGAACTGTAAGGACGCCTTCGCTCGTGAGCAGGCGCACGAAGGCGATGTCATCGGGAATCGGCGTTTTCATGAAGAGGTAAAACGCGCCTTGCGGTTTGCTGACTTCGTAACCGGCGTTCGACAGTCCTTCGCATAGCAGGTCGCGCTTTTCTTGGTACATGGCGAGGTTGGGCATGGCCTCGCCGGATGCGGCGGCCACCCACTGCCAGATGGCCGGCGCGTTGATGAAACCGAGAATGCGGTTGGTGAACGTGCAGGCGTGCATCAACTCATCCGCGCCCGCCAGCCGCGGCGAAATAGCCAGGTAGCCGATGCGCTCGCCCGCCACCGCCCAGGCCTTGGAGTAAGAATGCGCCACGATGCAGTTGGTAATGATAGCCGCGGTCTCGGGCATGACGGCGCAGTCGTAGACAAACGCGCGGTAGGGTTCGTCGCTGATGACCACCACGGTGTGGTCCAGGCCTTGTAGCAACGCCTCCAGTTCACGAAGCGTGGCCTCGGAGTAGATCACACCGGTGGGATTGTGCGGCGAGTTCAGGATGATCGCCCGCGTGCGAGGCGTGATGGCGGCGCGGATGGCGTCGAGATCGAGCGAGAAATCCGCGGCCGTCTCCACGGGCACCATCTTCCCCGAGTGATTTGCGATGTAGAACTGGTATTCGGAAAAGCAGGGCATGGGGACGATGACTTCGTCGCCCGGGTCGAGTATCGCCTTGAGCGCCGTGTTAATGGCACCCGACGAGCCGACCGTCATCAGCAGGTGCCGCGCCTGGAAGTCCACTCCGGTATGCCGGCGCAGCCTTTCGGCGAGCACCTCTCGCACTTTCGGAAAGCCGGCGTTGGGCATGTAGCCGTGCGAGCCGGCGGGATTGGCGGCCACCTGCCGCTTCAAAGCGGCCAGGACTTCGGCCGGCGGATCCTCGTCCGGGTTGCCCAGCGTGAAATCGAACACGTTTTCGACGCCACGTTCGGCTTTCATGCGCAGTCCTTCTTCGAACATGCGCCGTATCCAGGAGGAGTGCTCCAGTTGTTGTTGTATGACTTGAGCTACGATCATTCGCGAATTCGGTTATAAGCCTGAACGCTTTCGAGAACATTGATCCCGGCCTGTTGCAGGACCGCGATCGCGGCGTCGGGCTTATCGAAGCGGAAAATGAGCACGGCCCGGTCGACCGTGCCCGTCGGGAAGGCGTACATATACTCGATGTTGATGTCCGTTCCTTGAAAGGGTTCAAGGACTTCGGCCAAGCCGCCGGGGCGGTCCGGAACCTCCACGGCGACGACTTCGACGGTATTGACGACGAAGCCGGCGGCCTTAAGCATTGTCCGCGCCCGCTCCCAGTCGGAGACGATCATGCGCAGGATGCCGAACTGGGCGGTGTCGGCCAGCGTCAGCGTGCGCATGTCGATGCCTGCGCCGGCCAGCAGCCGGCACGGCTCGATCAGGCGTCCGGGCTTGTTTTCCAGGAACAACGACAACTGATGTATCTTCATGGTTCAGGCCTCACTGTTCCAGGTTTCTGCGGTCGATAACGCGTTTTGCTTTCCCCTCGCTACGCTCGATGCCGTGCGGTTCGACCAGGCGCACGGCAACGCGGATCCCCAGGGTTTGGTCCAGGACATGCACGATTTTGCGATTCAGGTCCTCGATAGCGCCGACCTTGTCGCTGAACATTCCCGGAGTCACCTCCACCCGCACTTCCATAACATCCAGACCCTTTTCGCGGGTAAGGATAATCTGATAATGCGGCACGGTGCCTTCGATGGCAAGCAGCGCAGCCTCGACCTGCGACGGGAACACGTTCACGCCGCGGATGATGATCATATCGTCGGAGCGGCGTCCTATGCGGCGCATGCGGCGCAGGGTGCGGCCGCAAGGGCAGGACTCGGTTACGAGGGAGGTGATATCACGCGTGCGGTAGCGGATCATCGGCATGGCGCGCTTGGAAAGAGTGGTGAGCACCAACTCGCCTTCGATGCCGTCGGGGACCGGTTCGCCTGTCTCCGTGTCGATAACCTCCGGATAGAAGTGATCCTCGATGATGTGCAGGCCGTCCTGGCATTCGCACTCGATGGCCACGCCGGGGCCGATGATCTCGGAAAGCCCGTAAATGTCCTGGGCGCGGATGCCGGCGGCGGCCTCCATATGTCTGCGCATCGAGTTGGTCCAGGGCTCGGCGCCGAAGATGCCTACGCGCAGGGGCAGGCTGCGCACGTCCACGCCTAGCTCCACGGCGCGCTCGACCAGGTGTATGAAGTAACTCGGCGTGCAGCAGATTGCCGTGACGCCGAAATCGCGCATCACCATGATCTGGCGGTCAGTGTTGCCGCCGGAAATGGGGATGACTGTGGCGCCCAGCGCCTCGGCGCCGTAGTGCGCGCCCAGGCCTCCTGTGAAGAGGCCGTATCCGTAGGCGTTCTGCACCACGTCGCCGCGCGTCACGCCGCAGGCGGCGAAACAACGCACAATGGCGCTGGTCCACACCTCCAAGTCTTCCTTCGTGTACGCGACGACGATCGGCTTCCCGGTTGTGCCGCTCGAAGCGTGCAGGCGCACCACTTCCTGCATCGGACTGGCGAACAGGCCGAAGGGGTAGGTGTCGCGCAGGTCCGTCTTTACGGTGAACGGCAGCAAGCGCAGGTCGTCGAGCGAGCGGATGTCCTCGGGCTTCAAACCGCGCGCGGTCATCCGTTCGCGAAACAAGGCCACATGGTCCCAGGCCCGGCGCACCACGGCCTGAAGCCGCGTCAATTGCAGCTGGCGCATCTGCGGCAGAGGAACGTAGTCCGGCGCGCTGGCCGGATGGAACACGTGAGTAGTCACATTGGTCGCGGCGCTCATGAATTCTCCTTACGGACGGCTTCACGGCCGAGCCGGAAAGCCTGCAAATTAGACTGAAGCAGTTTCTCGGGGAAACTGGCGCTCAGTGTTTCGAGCCAAATCTCTTCGCCGATCTCCAGGTGCGCGCTCAACACGCCCAGCAGGCCGGTGTTGAGGCAGCGCCGGTTCACCAACTGGCGTTCATCAATACTATCCGGAGCGATCAACGTGCCGCCGGCGCGCAACTGCGGACGGTTGGCTTCCACCTGGACTGGATCGAACACCACCAGGTAGTCGGCTTCGCCGGATGGCACCATGGGGCTGAAGACGGTGTCTCCGAACCGCACGTCGCTCGCCACCGAACCGCCCCGCTGGCTCATTCCATGTATCTCGCTTTTCTTGACATCATAACCCGCGCGGAACGCGGCGCCCGCCAAAATATCGGAGGCGCGTACGACGCCCTGGCCGCCCAGCCCGGCGATTACTACGTTGGTCACCTTACTCATGGCTGGCCTCGCATTTTTCGTATTGCTTGATCTTGCCGGCGGCCAACAGGCAGTTCCTTCGAGCGACGATCACGGCCAGTTGACCTGAATCCAGCCGCTGTTTGACCAGATCCTGGAAGGCCTGCTGATCGGCGCTGGGATCGATGACATCCACCAGTTGGACGCCGAGCGCGCGCGCCAGGTCCTCGAAAACCACGCGACCGGTCTTGTGATGCTCCAGGTCGCGGCCCGTGCCCGGATGCTCCTGCATGCCGGTCATGGCCGTGGTCCCGTTGTCGAGTATCAGGATCACGTGCCCGGAGGGCGGCGGATTGTAGATCATTTCGACCAGGCCCGTGATGCCGCTGTGCACGAACGTGCTGTCGCCGATCACGCTCACCACGCGGCGCGCCTGGCCGGGCGGCAGCGCGTGCCGCATGCCCAGGCCCACGCCGATCGCGGCGCCCATGCACACCAGTGAATCCATGGCTTCGAACGGCGGCAGCACGCCGAGCGAGTAACAGCCGATATCGCCCGAGACGATGCAATCCAAGTTGTGGAGCGATGTGAACACGCTGCGATGCGGGCAGCCGGGGCACAACTGCGGCGGTTTGCCGGGCGCGGGCTTGGGCTCCGGCGACGTGTCGCCGTTGAGGACGCGCCGCACGCGCGCTACGTTCATTTCGCCGAAGCGGTACATCTCCGGCCGGCCCTCCACCGCGATGCCCGCCGTCCGCAGCGATTCCACCAGGTAAGGGTCGCCTTCCTCGATCGCCGCCAGCCGCTTCACGCCCGCCGAGAACCTGCGAATGCGTTCAACCGGCAGCGGGTACGTCATGCCGATCTTGAGCACCGAAGCTTCCGGCGCGGCTTCGCGTGCGTGCATGTAGGAAATGCCCGACGTGATGATGCCGGTATCGACGCTGCCGGCGATTTCGACCACGGGTCCCGAAGCCTCGTTCCACTCGGCGATCGCAGCGAGCTTCTCGCGCAGGCGCCTGTGCGCGGGCCGCGCGTAAGCCGGGATCATAACGCGGCTCTTGATGTCGCGGATGAATCCAGGTGCCGGTGCGGCAGGCGGATTGGCCGAAGGATGCACCACGCTCTTCGCGTGGCACACACGGGTGGTCATGCGCAGCAGCACCGGAACGCGCCAGCGCTCGCTTACTTCGATGGCGGCCAGCGTGTAGTCGTAGGCATCCTGGGAATCCGACGGCTCGAACATGGGCACGCCGGCGGCCTGCGCATAGCGTCGGTTGTCCTGCTCGTTCTGGCTGGACCACATGCCGGGATCGTCCGCGGAAACCACCACCAGCGCGCCGTGTACCCCCGTGTAAGCCACGGTGAACAGCGGGTCGGCTGCCACGTTCAAGCCCCCGTGCTTCATGGTGACGATGGCGCGGGCGCCCGCGAAAGACACGCCGATGCCAACTTCGAGGGCCACCTTCTCGTTGGGCGCCCACTGCGCCCGCCCGTTCAACGCGGCGAAGTGTTCGAGGATTTCGGTGGAAGGCGTGCCGGGGTATCCGGTAGCCAGGGCGACGCCGGCATCTCGCGCGGCAAGCGCCACGGCTTCGTCGCCGCTCAGCAATAGTCGTTCAGATCTGGTCATTCGCAAACTCGCAACTAGCTCCCCGCCGGCGGAGTGCCGAGTATATAGGGGAACCGGGCGCGGCGTAGGATGGGAAACGTCTATTTTAGCCTCCGGCCTAGGGCCGTAGCAATCCGGTTTGCGCCGGCTGCTGTTCTGAGAGCCGGGAAGGCTATGCCTAGTTCGCCGGCTGTCTCGTTTTACAATAAGATCAATCGGGGTCCATGATGAAACCTTTCCGCTTCATTCTGCTGGCGGCATTGTTGGCCTCCAGCCTGCCGGCTCGCCAGGACCAGGCCGTCTGTGGGACGCATCGCGACAAATGGCAGGAGACGGCGTACCTGCATCGCCAGGCGGAGGCCCGGCGTTTGGCGCGCAATCTGGAAGGCACCGGACCGGGACTTGCGCTGGCCGGCACGCGATCCGCCGCGCAAGACATCGGCAACATCGCCGTCCTGGAGGATGGCGACGGAGTGGTGGACCGCATGAACAGCTTCAACCTGAACGGCCGCACCATCGCCTTCCAACCCGTCAACCAGACGGCCGCCCGGTATCGCTTCGAAACGCGCGAGGGGAGCTACGATGTAGGTGCCGCTACCGCCGGAACGCCGCTTACCGGATTCGCCGACGATGATACGCGCGAAGTAGCGCTCCCCTTCCGCTTTCCCTTTTTCGGCGCGTCCTATCAGAGTGTGTATGTCAATTCGGACGGGAATCTCACATTCGGCTCGGGCGACACGGCGACCAGCGAGCGCAGCCTTGGCCGGATGTCGGGCGGCCAGCCGCGCATCGCCGTCTTGTTCCGCGACCTGGATCCGTCACGGTCGAGCGGAGGCATCCGTGTACTCGCGGACGCTTCCCGTGTGGTCGTGAGCTGGGTGAGCGTGCCTGAGTATCAGGACAGCGGGACCGGCACGCTGCAAACATTTCAAGTCCGCCTGTACCCCGATGGCAGCATCCAGTTCGCTTTTTCCGACGTGAATACGCTCGAAGCGGTTGTGGGGATTTCACCGGGTTCCGGGCTGGGGACGACTTCCTTGGTGAGCTTTGCCGGCGGCAGCGTGGAGGAGTTCTCCGCGACCATTGCGGAGCGCTTCACCAACGTGACGGAAGTGGACATTGTCACCGCGGCCCGTAAGTTCTTCGCGGCGCACGAAGACGCATACGACTACCTTGTCATCTTCAACAATCTCGGTATTGCGGCGTCGAGTGGCGCCGTGGCATATGAAGTCACGCTGCGCAACCAGCGCAGCGGCTACGGCGATGAAACCATCGACGTGGGCTCGGTTGTGGGATCGGCCAGCCGGCTCCAGTCCATCATGAACATGGGGCCGCTGAGCCAGTACCCGGACGATCCAAACAGTGTGGTCCTTGCGCGTTACAACAGCCGGGACACTCCCCTCACCGTGCTGGGCCACGAAGCCGGCCATCTGTTCCTGGCCTTCGCCAGCGTCCGCGACCCGAACGATGCGAGCGCCCGTCCCATGCTCGGCCGGCAAAGCGCCCACTGGAACTTCGCCTTTGATTCGGAAGCTTCATTTCTTGAAGGCAACCGCATCCAGGACAATGGCGAGGGTTCGTTGTTCCGCTTCCGCACGATTGCGACGGTGGAGGGCTACTCGGCGCTCGATCAATACCTGATGGGCTTCCGCGCTCCGAACGAAGTCGATGTGCCACCAACGTTTCTGGTCACCAATCCTACCCCCACGGGGATTGCTGGTGTTTCCGGCAGCCGGTCGCCACAGGTGGGTGTCAATTTCAACGGCGAGCGCCGCGACGTCACCGTGCAGGAGCTTATTAGAGTCGAGGGCCGGCGCACTCCGGACCACACGGTTTCGCAGCGCAGGTTCCGCTTCGGCTTCATCCTGGTTGTGGCCCAAGGCAGCCAGCCTTCGCAGACGGACCTTAACAAAGTCGAGGCCTTCCGGAAGGGCTTTGAGGAGATCTCCTACCGTGCGACGTCGGAACGCGCCACCGCCGATGCGACTCTTCGCCGTAGCCTGAAGCTTTCCGCCTGGCCTGCCGCCGGCGTGGTCGCGGGTTCCTCCTTCACCGCGCGCATCACCGTCGAAAAGCCCGCTACGGAACCGTTGGCCGTGCAACTCACGGCGTCAGGCGGCGTCGTGGAGGTGCCTGCATCCGTGACGATTCCCGTGAATCAGTCGAGCGTCACGTTCTCGGT
>JAJFUV010000240.1 GCA_021372245.1 Terriglobales bacterium | reverse complement strand
GCAGTCAATACGAACGCAGTGAGATTAGGTGTAAGGATCGCCAGGAGCGGCGACAGAGGATGGGGCCGGGGGTCGGGGTCGAACCGACAACCTTCGCTTTACGGGAGCGCCGCTCTACCAGTTGAGCTACCCCGGCGAGTGTTGTGCCCGTTGTTGTCGTCTCGTTACCCACGGCAATTTCAGTATACGTCAGCACTCACGGAAACGCAAGGGGAAGTTTTACGAATCCTGGTCAACCCAAAACCCCCAAAATCGCCCCTTTTTCCGCCATCCCGCAACTCGCTTGCAATTCCCGGACGAGTTAACCCATTGCCAAGACGGAACTTACCAAATCAGATAAAAAGGTCTGAATATCCAGGGCACGGTTGAGGGCACACCTACAGGGCACGGTTAAGGGCACGGTTCAGGGCACGGCTATGACAGGTGCTTACTGCTTTCCTGTGAGCGAGTTACGGACACGCAAAAAATCATAAGGGCACGGTTGAGGGCACGGTTCAGGGCACACCTCCAGGGCACGGTTGAGGGCAACAGAATTAAGAAGGAAGAAAGAATAGAAGAATAAGAAAAGAAAATAAAAAAAGAAAATAAAAAAAGAAAAGAACGCGGGCTGAAGCCCGCTTGCTCTATGGCAAAAGGGATTCCTGGACGGGTTGGGGAATCGGGGAGGGTTGGGCTTCGGAGTTGAAGAGGGGAGCGTCACCCTGGATCCGGCGGCGGGCCATCTCACAGTACGTCGGGTTCAGCTCGATTCCCACAAACTGCCGCCCGTGCCGCAAGGCAACTACCCCGGTCGTCCCGCTACCCGCGAACGGGTCCAGGACCGTACCGCCCTCGGGGCAGCCAACCACGATACAGCGCCGGGCTAACTCTTCGGGCATGGTTGCTTGATGCTCGCTGAATCCGTCGCGCGTAATCAGCCAAACCGAATGCCCCCACCACGGCTCGCTGGGGTTAACGGCGTCGTACATCTCGGACTTCGCCAGAAGGTAGATGTACTCATGCGAGACGGCGGGGCGGTCAAGCCGCATGGGCTCGACGGCCGCGGCCTTCTCCCATATGATGGTGGATCGCAGATACCAGCCTGACGCCCGCAAGGCGTTGGCGAGCTGGGCCGGGTACAGGGTAAGGTCTTTCATCTTGTACCCTTGGGGTGGCATCCTAAAACCCTTGCGCTCGCGGATACTATCCCAACACTTCCGGTCTTTCCCGACGCAGCCACCGCCGCCCTTGCCGCTCGCGGCGTAAGCGTCGGACAGATTCAGCCAGAGAGTTCCTCGGGGGACGAGAACGCGCTTTACTTCAGCGAAGACCATCGCCATGTTGGCGATGTATTCGTCAGGGTCGCGCTCGAGCCCGAGTTGCCCATCTACTCCATAGTCACGGAGTCCGCCCCAGTACGGCGGAGAGGTCACGCAGCAGTTTACGGACTCATCAGGAAGCGTGCGGAGAACCGCCAGCGCGTCACCCTCAAGGATTTCAAATCTTCCACCCATCGCCCCGATTATACGGCAAAGGACGGAGTTACGGAAGGGGAAAGTGACACGGATGGGGTCGCCCACCGTAAACGGTGGTCAGAAGCCGGGTGGGGTCTGGTTTGCCGGGCCGGTTCGGTTTGGGGGTTGGCGGGGGTTCGTAGAATTGACGTGGCGGGGGTAAAGAAGGCGCTGGTGAAGACGACAGGACCATATCCGTGTCTAGGCTACAAAATCTGATGCCGATTCGCTGTAGGGCTTCGGAAGGGGCAAGAAGTGCGGATGTGGAAACGGAAGGTATTTATACCTGGGGAGAATTACCTGGAGAGGGGTGAGGTATATGGGGTGGCCGCCCGAAACCGGAGGAGGTAAAAGGCCGGGTGGGGTGTTTTTGGGGGATGGTCGGTTTTGGGGAGAACGTGAGGTTGTTGGGGAAATTCTGGAGGAGATTACGGAAGCGGACGGCGCATGTTGACTACGTGGCAAGTCCGTGCGGTTGCCCGCCGTGAAATGCGCTGCGCCATGCGCCGCCTGTCTACAGTGTAGCGGAAGACTTCGGCCTCTGACGTATATTTTGGGCGGCGGCCTGAAATTTCCGGGACTCCGGTTGATGCCGGCGGGGTGTTTTTAGGGGAGCCGAGTTTCCGGAAGACACCCCTCCCATTTGGGAAATTTGGCTGAAATCGTGGGCGGAGGTGGACGGATGGGACCAAGAAGCCGGGGGCGGTCGGTCTGATTTAAGCGGTGCGCCCCCACCCACCCGGCACCCCTCCCTCCCAGCATCCCCGGCTCAAGTTCTCCAGCCTCCAGGCCGCGCCGGTCCCTGCCGTGGCCCTGTGCCCTGCCCCTTCCCCTGCCGGACGCGCTGGCGGGCTCAGGTGGGTGGGAGCGGAAATCGTGGCGAGCGGGGCGGAGTGGGCGTGTAAGCGGTGATTTCAGGTGTCTCGACTAACTCCTTTGTAATCATCATCCGGTAAAATTGCTTACAATTTTGCTTGACTCGATCAGTAAAAAACCGCCAGAATATTACCATGAAAGCATACGGATACGTCAGGGTAAGCGGACGGGGACAGGTAGAGGGAGACGGTTTCCCGCGCCAGATTGCCGCCATTAAGAAGTACGCAGCGGAGCATAACATCCACGTTATCAAGGTGTTCCAGGAGGAAGCCGTTTGCGGCGCGACCGAATGGGCCAACCGTCCAGCCTGGCTTGAGATGCTGGCCGCGTTGAACGGCTGCCGCACCATCATCATCGAGAAACTAGACCGTGTGGCGCGCGACTTAATGGTGCAGGAGCACATCATTGCAGACCTGCGCCAGCGGGGTATTGAGCTTGTCTCGGTCCACGAGCCAGATCTATGCCGGGATGACCCGACCCGCAACTTACTGCGGCAGATCATGGGCGCGATCGCCGAATATGACCGCTGCATGGTGGTGCTGCGCCTCCGCGGGGCACGGCAACGGATGAAAGCCCAAACCGGCCGCTGTGAGGGTCGCAAACCCTACGGTTTCCGGCCCGGCGAGGCGGAGGTTATCCGGCGCATGAAGGAGTTGCGCGCCGCCGGCCTGGGTTATGACCGGATTGCCGAAACGCTCAACACTGAAGGGTTGAAGCCGCGCGCCGGTGCTCGCTGGTGGGGCCGTGGAGTCAATAACGCACTGAAAGGGGTGAGTCTGTGACCTTCGCGCCTCAAGGATTCCGCACCCTCAATGAACAGAGTCGGCCGCGTATACCTATTCGCAACGATGGGCACTGCACGCTGATTCTCGTGAAGACAAACGGCGAGGCTGAGTACGCCCGGACCAGGGGCGACAAAGACAGACTTATTGAGCGGTTGGCGGGCGGCGATTTGCTATTACTGGCCTGGACTGGAAACTACTACACGGACATCTTCCTGCTTTCACGGCAGGACGTGGAGGCTTACTACAAGTAGCGCTCTACGGTTTTTCGCTTGGCGGGGGAATAACCTCGAGGTCTTCGACGGGTTTTGCCAGTTTCGCGCAGATCGCCGTGAATATCTGGACCTCTTCATCCGTGAGCCGCGACCAGGCCGCCGGGTCGTAGCTGGTAACCTGCGCGTTGATGTCTACTTGCTCTTTCGGCTTGTATCCGTTGCGGTCCAACACGTCTTTCACCGCCGCCAGCACAACGCCGTCCTGATCCGACTCGAGCAGTTCTTCCAGCCTTGCAATCGCCGATGGCACGAGCGCCCGTAATCTCTCGTTCGCCTTTGCCTTGACCTGTGGTGCCGCAGCCCCGTGAAAGTAGCAAACCGTAGCTCCCGGCATCGCCCATCTACCACATTGCAAACCGGTTCGCTTGCTGTGCGCCCTGCATTTCTTGGGGTCTAAGAGGTTTTGCCCTCCATGGGGTTGTGGTAAATTAGCCACACTCTGTTGCACTTCCGCTCCAGTATCCGTAACCCTTTTGGTTTCTTCTGGTTGAGTGTTGCTATCAGCCATTACGCCACCGCTCCCCGCTTTGCAACCCGCGCCATAATCATCCCCCTCAACGCCTCCCGGCAAACCTCCGCCTCGGCACTCAGCACCCGGCCTGGAGTGAATACCTCATCCCACACCAACCTCACCGGCTTGTCTACCCCGTCCTTCTCCATGCGTGGGATCCGGGTTACCTTGCTCGTGACGGTCCACGCTTCCACCCCCCGCAAGTGCCGGCAGCAGTCTACGCCCGACATCCGCAGCCATCCGCTGATACTCCGCAATCGTGAGCACCACCGCGCCCGCATCAAACGTAACAACCAGCTCGCCGTCGCGGTATTCAATCACGCTCGTCCCTCCCGGCTCAATCTCGCCACCTGGCGCCGCAACCCGATGTACTCGCAGAACCCCGCCGCATTGCCCCGGCAGAATGCTGCCCAGTCCACCGAGCCAACCGGAGCCACGCGATAGGGCCGCTCGAGATCGGCTATCCGGTCCTCGATGGCTTCAAGTTCGGCCGCGAGTGTCATCTGCCCACAGTATACGGCAACTCTTGGAGAAACGGAAGGGGAAACGGAAAACCGGGTTTTCGCCCGGGGCGTCTACAGTCCAGCGCAGCGAACCCAAGCAGGGCGCGGGGAGCGGCGGCGGGTTGTGCCGCGCTCTTACTCTATAGTAGTTACTTTCTTCTTATTCTCTTCTTGTGGGGTTTTGCGGTGAGACCCCATAGGGGTTTTGCGGTGAGACCCCATCCACTCTTGTTCGGTAGTGGGTCAGTTTGGATTTCCACAGGCTTGACTTCGCCCTGCACCCTGCCATACTTGGAGTATGCCTGAGCGGTCAAAGAGTCCTCGCCCCGCCGATCCGAACCAGCTCGCCCACCGGGTCATGCTGGAGTCCACCGGGCAGGCACCGAAGTTCCAACCAGAAGAGAAGCCCAAGAACCCCCACGCGGTCGCCCTTGGTCGCCTAGGTGGGTTGAAGGGCGGGCCGGCGAGAGCGGAGCAGCTTTCAGCGCGTAAGCGGTCACAGATCGCGGCTAAGGCGGCTAAGGCGAGATGGGGGAAGAAGAAATAATAAGAGAGACGGTTAGGCCCGACCTACCACTGAAAATCAATCTCCCCTTTGCTATTTCGCGGCCATGAGCTATCCACATCCTGCCCCAATATCTGCATCCCGTTCCTTGTCCGGCTTGCCCTCATCCATTGATTGTTCCCAGACCGGCGCAAAATCATCTCCTGCCTAACTAATCCCGCCCTAGTGGATATGGATGCCGTAAAGCGCTGCTGGGGAGCGCTATTCGTTGGCGTCCAGGGCTGGTCATCGATAACAGCGGCGTGGGATGCCATGTCGTTATACTCATAACTTCGAATCGGCTTCTGGTTTCCGCAAGCCTCGTCATAAAGCTGCACTTTGACCCCATACGCCGGATAACCCGAAGGGTTTGTCACGACAAAGCGCGTAAACCCCGGTAGGCTTATAACCGCAACAAACGGCGGGTGTTCGGGATCGCCCAATAGATTACGCTTGGTATCTTCGCTGCTTTGTGCTGCGCGAACCGCTTGCAGGGCGACAATAGCAATACCCACAACCGAAAGGGCAATAAACAACACCAGGAAGCGCGAGCGCGCCTTGTCTGTCCAGTCCTTTAGCGACACAGCGGCCCCCGCGAAGCCAAATGCACTACAACTTCGCAAGAATCCATTCGACCCTGCGGGTTACTCCGGCGATGGCAGCGGGTGTGTCGGATCATGTTTGGAGTATTGACGAATTAATCGCCCTCCTCGGGTGATTCCAAAGACCATTCACTCGTCTCTATCCGCTCGTTCTTCAGCGCGGCGATTCGTGCCCTACTCATGCGAAACAATTTCACTAGCTTTTCTGCGGCCTTCTCTTCGTCGCTTACGGGATACCCAAGAATGTGCCGCGCGCTAAGGGTCTGAAAATCAGAAAACTCCCCAAGGTGATACCCAAGAATTTCTATAATCTCCGGGCCTAATTTTTCCGCCCGCCCGCCCGCAACGCAGACCACCTCCGTGGATTGTCCGCAGCTTTGGACTAGCCCTTTCGTTACAAACACGGCGTATGCGGCTATGCGCTGTGCAATGTGGTGATCTATCTTTTGCGGGTCGCACTTCGGCGGTGCCAGAAGTTGCCTTAAGAGGGATTCTGCATATTCTCCACCCGCCCCGACCGCTGCGTATCTGTCGCAGGGATGCAGGGTTGAGTACGCGCTACTCCACAAGCGCCGCTCGCCGTTGCGTTCCAGGCCGATAATTACATAAATTTCCGGGGCTGGATTCAGGTAGGCACACGGGGTAACGTGTCGGTCGAAGAACTCCCACAGCTCGGCATCAAGTATCTGCCCCATTTCGTCCGCGCTCACTTGTGGAGCATTCTTAAATGCCGCGATGAACTTCTGGCTTAGGCTCTTCAGGTATCCGCTCACGCCCGCGCCGGTGATTGCGATAGAACCGTTACTATCTTCTGCGGTGAATAGTTTGCTTTCGCTAGTTTTTAGGTGGCTCCAGCTTTGCTCTGTATCGGCGGCTAAAACTACAGCGTTAGATGCAAGTACGCCAAGCGCAATTGTCATGCTATAAGGATACCCCGCGTACTCCGGCGTTCGCCGTAGCGGCTCAGTTGGACGATTCGGGCATGGTCTTGCGGGCGGCGTTGTCGGGCTCCTTCTGTCCGGTATCCACAACCCAAACAGAGGCCTGCTCGGTGTTTCCACCCCCCCCCGCCCCGGTTCAGTTTCGGTTATCTGGGTGGGTCAAACTGACCCATTTCCGATAACCAACCAGACACCCCGAGTGTATCACCTTCCACCGCATCCGTAAAGGGTTTCCGTGTCCCGCTACCCTTCCGTTGCCGTCCATCGCGCGACTTTTCGCACTTTACACTCCGCTTTCGGCATGCGGTGCTTGCCGACGTCAGGCGGCATAGACGCGCGCCGCTCGCGTTCAATCTGGCGGTTTTCCGTGGCCTGCAGCTCAACGCAGTCAGGGTGCGTTAGGGCGTACAGGTTCGCTTTCTTCTCATGGATGGGGCGGAATATGATCCTAATGAAGCCGTCGAGCCACAGCGCCTTGATTGCGGCCTTAACGGGCGTCTCTGAGTAGCCCGCGCCGCGGTCGCCGGCTCCGTCCACCCCACCACAGAACTGACTGATGCTGATAGCGTCCCATTCCTTGCCGTATCCCCAGGTCTTGTCTGCGATGTAGAGGTAGCAGCGCAACCGGCACAAATCCCAACCTGCCATCCATTCCCGGACTAACTCGCGCGGTATTCGGTCGTACAGAAAGGGAATCTTCGCGGGGATCGGCTCAGTTTTCTTTTTACGCTTCGGGTGGGGTTCTGCGCTGGGGTTGCTCCGGCTCTCGACCGGGAACATTATCGGGTTGTCTTTACTCACTGGTCTTTACACTCCCGCGTCTCTCGACGCTGGCATTGCTCTGGTGCTGTGAAGGGCAGGGAGAGCAACCCGCCCCGCCCCACACGATAACGTGCCCGGTCGCGACTCCCGACACCTCCACTCTACCACAGGCAGACCACCCGTAACCGTGCGTCCTTGCCCTTCCGTAAAACAATGTCAAGAACTATTTTTCAGGCGTTTTCAACAGCTTCCAAACAATTACGGTAACGGAAACTATTACGGGGTTATGATTCCGTCATGGCACACGAAATCACAGGCCCCGCGAAGCCGAAAGCCGCGGCCTTTTTCCTCCGTATCTTGTGGCGCGTTAGCCGCCGCTACCGTACCCGCGTCATCATGGCGCGGCTTATGGAGGTGCTGTAATGGCTGAATCCCTCAATCTCACCGCCCTAGGCCCCCGGCAAGCGAAGGCCGTAAAGGATGCCTTGAGCGCCTTTAATTGGGAGTCGAAGACGTTCACGGACCTCTACGGCACCCACGGCAAGCCGGAGACGGAACGGCGCACAGTGGCCACTTCGCCATTTAGCCAGCCACGCGCCGACGCGGCGGGTATCCTCGATGCGGTTTTGATCGCCCACGAGCACAAGGCCACGCCGACGACTTACGCCGCGTTCGTTTCGGACATTCAGAAAGCAACGGCGCAGCTTGCCGCTACCCGCCCGGTTCACGATTGCCGGATTACCGCCGAAGACATCGCAGAGCGCAACCGGATCATGGCGGAAGCCGAAGCGAAGGCCAGTGCCAAAGCCGCGCACCTCGCTACCCTCCAAAAACACAGTTACGGACTCGCGGAAACCTCCCGCGCTATCAAGCAGGTTTTGGGTGTCCTGTTCCCTGGCACGAAATTCAGTGTTCGCAGCGACTCCTACAGCGGCGGCTGCTCAATTGACACCAGTTGGACCGATGGCCCCACAGAGGCACAGGTAAAACCGATCCTGGATATCTTCGAGCGGTCCTGGTTCGACGGCATGGAAGACTTGAAGCACTACACCGGCCCGGTTGAGTGGAACGGCCATCTTTTCGACTTCTGCGGCGACTCCGCAAGGGGTTCGCGCGGGGATTCCGCCGCGCTTCTGACTGAAGCCGCCGAGCGGTTCAGCCGGGAAACCGGATTACCGGTGCCGGAAGTCGTTTCCGATGGGCGGTACAGCCACGTGAAGCACGATGATAAACCGTGCGGCTGGTCGTTCTTCACCTCGCAGCCCGACGATTACCCCGAGGGCGTTCTGTGCCGTGACGAGTGCCGCTACGACAGCGCGGCACGCATCGTCAACCAGATTGCGCGCTACACGAGCAAGGAAAGCCCCGCTATCCCGTTCGTTACCGACTGGCCGGAAGGCACACCCGAACCGGAAAACAGTATTCGCTCGATCGTGTTCCGTATCCTCTTGGGTGAGATTGGCAAGCCGGGCGTAGCCCCAACCACCACTGCGGCCCCGGTTGCGGTTGCCGGTGCCACGCTTACCGAGAATAACGAGAAAGACGGCCTCGAACTCCGCTTTCCCTCAAAGCCGGACGTCTTGGTCCTGGGCTCCCTCAAGGCGAACGGGTGGCGGTGGTCGCGGTTCTCGTCCTGCTGGTACCACAAGCGGACGGACCAGGCGCGGCGGTTCGCGGAATTGCTGGCAGGCAACGCGCCTCAACCTCTGGAGCCCACACCCAACGACACTGAGCGCGCCCCGGTAGCTGAAGACGAAATGCCCGCAGCGCCTGCT
This sequence comes from Terriglobales bacterium, assembly GCA_021372245.1. Classification (GTDB taxonomy): domain Bacteria; phylum Acidobacteriota; class Terriglobia; order Bryobacterales; family Bryobacteraceae; genus JAJFUV01. The sequence continues at coordinate 77,792 of JAJFUV010000240.1, read as the reverse complement.
GTCAAGCAAGCCCGCAAGGCCATCCCGCCGGAAGTCCTGGCCGTGCTCCGCGATTCGAGAACTGAGGGGAATATGTTGTTCCTCCCGCCCGGCCAACTACCACGCGATCAGTACGAGGCTGTTAATAAATACCTGGAGATACTTGGCGGAAAATGGAACCGCAAGGCAAGGGGGCATGTCTTTATCTCCGACGCGGGAGAGTTGCTAAGCGCGGCGCTTTCCGATGGCGAGGTGACCGACTGGAAAAAGACATACCAACTGTTCCCCACGCCCGCACCGCTGGCCGCGCGGATGGTCAAGGAAGCGAATATCCCGGTATGCGACCCGGATTTCCGCCTCCTGGAACCGAGCGCCGGCACGGGCGCAATTCTCGATCAAGTTTTCACCTGCGGCGGGACCATAACCGCAGTGGAGATTAACCCCAAACTCGCGGAATCCATGCGCCAGAAGTGGGCGGCGGTTGATGTTCGCTGCGCCGACTTCCTCACCTGTAACGGCGACCTTGGCAAGTTTGATCGTATTTTGATGAACCCTCCATTTGCCAACGGCGCGGACATTCAGCACATCCGGCACGCCATCAAGTTCCTGAAACCGGGTGGGCGCTTGGTTGCCATCTGCGCGAACGGCCCGCGGCAACAGCGGGAGTTGCAGCCGATCGCCACGACCTGGGAGCCGCTACCGGCAGACACGTTCAAGGAATCTGGCACGGGTGTTAACGCGGTGCTGATGACCGTGGAGGCCCGCTAACATGCCCCGCGCTTCCGGCCCCACCCCCACTATGGGCGATACCGCCCTAATCCGCGTCCGCCGCAAGTCCGACGCCATAGCCGCCACCTGCGAATGTGGCGCGCTCTTCCAGGGCTGCTACCCGTGGGACTTCCGCAAGTCCGCCGGCATCCACGTACACCGAGACCCGGTTACCGGGTACGCCACGGTGAGGCCGCGCATTACCTTCTGGGGCTTCCCGAACATTGCGGAGGTGGCCTAGATGCCCCGTACCGCCCGCTATACCCTCCAGATACCCGACGTTCCGCCGCAACGCCCGTGCGACGTCCGCACGCAGCGCGCCGCCTGGCATCGGTTCATGTCGGTCTGTAAAGCCCTTGAGCGCGACGGCTTCACGTTCACGGCGGACGCCCAGTGCGTAGGTGACTACATCAGAATCACGATTCAGGGCACCGCTGGCCCTGCCAAGAAACGCAGATACAGCCGCCGACGCATAACCCCGCCGCCGCCCCCGACGCCCGAAAAGTGCCGGAAGATGGCCGAACAGTCGAAGCGCGCCGCCATCCGCCACGGTCTGATTCCCGAGCGGGGTAAGCGATGGTGGGATGTTCAGGGCAGGGAGTATCGACAGGCGGAAAACCGCCGCATCGGTCGCGTAATCGCCCGCGCAATAGCACAAGGGCGCGAGGTGGTCACGTTTGACGAGTTGTACGGTAGCGGGTGCGGAAATGTCGCGTGCCGGATTCCCGGGATTATCGAGGATCGAAAACGGCGCAACTACTGGCACGAGACGCCCGAACCACTCGCCCCAATCAGCCAGGAAGCCGAAGCGCGCCTGGCAGCCCTAGCCGAGTATGATTTCTGGCGCGAAATGGAAGCCGCCAGCGGTCGCCGGGAACGCTGGAAGCCTGGCCTTAACGATGACAATTTCTACGGCGACGAAGCCGCCGCATAGGAGATAGCAACCATGTCTCAAACACAGCGCAAACAGTTCGAGGATGCCAGCGACCGCCAGCCGCGGCCGTGGTGGCGCGACACTCACCGCTTTCGGGAACACAAGCCCGAGAGACAGAAAACCTTGCGCCAGCACCGCGGCGGAAGACAGATGGAGGGGCGGTAGCCATGGCAGGCAACAGCAGACTTACCGTTCAGCCATTGGGGGACGAACTTCTGTACTGGCTCCATGGCGAGTGCATCTTCCGCCACCAGAACGACGGCAAAGCCTACCCCATCAACGTCATCAAGGCGATACGCGAACACACCCCGCTGGACCTGAAAAGCGCGAAGGAAATATGGGACGCGCGGGTTACGGATTCCGTCGCTCCAAAAGAGCGGCTTGTGCGGGGTGCTGCGCCGGAACTGCTGGAGGCCCTAAAGGCCTGCAAGCGCGAGCTTGAATACTGGATCGAATCGGCGCGCGAAGTGAGGGATTGCCCACTGCAACCCGACGCAGACGACGCGGAGGCGCTGAGTCTCGCCCGCGCCGCCATCGCCAAAGCGGAGGGCCGCTAACGTGTCCATCGACGAGCTTGCACGCGAACTTCGCCGCGAAGCCCGCCGCGCCCGTTGCCGGCGGCTGCTCCTGATTCTGACCGCTATCCTCACTGGTGCCTTTATCGGAACGGTGAGCACGGTTGCCTGGGTTCTCCATCCACCGAAGCCCAACCCGCCTCTACTGCTTGAGGAAATGGCGAAGCCGCAGACACGGGCGTGCGTCACCTGGAGGGCATAGCGATGCCGCGCCCAATGACCGTGGCTGAAGCCAGCAACCGCATTTTTCCGTGGGCCCTGTTGCTCGTTGTGGCACTCATGGCCGCAGCGAAATTTATACCAGCCTTATAAAGGAGAAGGCAAATCATGCTCGACAACGAGAAGAACAAATCGCTTCCGCCGCAGCCGCTCAAACCGGTGCGTCCGGAGCACGACAACGACCCGCCGCCGGGACCGCCGGGACCGGACGAGGAGTAACCGCCATGGGGTACTGGAAACTATTACTGCCGATTCTTGAGCTGGGCACCGTATGGTGGCTGTACTCGAGGATCGCGTATACCCGGTACCCCGCACTCTTGACCCATCTGTCCGTGGAGGCCGTGGCGCAAACCGCGGCCATCCTATCCGGCCCCTCCTGGTTCACATCTTGGGCTGTATGGCAATCGGTAAGGATGGCCGTGCGCGTGTGGGTGGTGTTTGAGGTTTTCCAATTCGGGTGTGTACGAACGAAACTGGCGCAACGCCTAAAGTTGGCCGCTTGCGCCGTGGCTGGGTCTGTGGCTTGTGCCGCAGCCGCCTGGTTCCTGGTTCGCTTGTCGCCATGGGAGTCGCTCCGGGTATTTCGGCAATACTACTTCATCATTCTGGCCGGCGCGCTCCTGGGCATCTGCATTCGGGTCTGGCGTGACCCCATCCCTGAGAACCGGGACCACTGGGTTTACCGCTACGTGATGACCACCCAAGCGATTCGCGCGGCCATCGGCGGAATGTTCGTTAAGGGCGGGTTTGCGTATAAGGTTTTCTCGTCCGATGCGGCCACATGGATAACGGCTGACACGGTTCTGTGGGTAGCCGCTTGCGTGCTCACGGTGACGCTGGCCTATGGCATGACAAGCAACATTTCCTGCTTGCGGCCGGAAATCGCGTTCCCTGAGTTGTTCGGGGAGCCAAAAGAGAGGAGGACGGTATGGGAAGCGCTGTTCAACTTCCGCTGATATCCTCCCCATCAGCCCCGCCCGACGATTGCGCCGCTATGGTGCGCCGGATCGAGGCCGCATGGGAGGCGCGTTATGGGCGCGTGGCTGAGATCAAGCGCGCTAAAGGCTGGCTGGATCCCGGTGACTTCGCGCATTTCCGCCGTGGGGTTGCGATCCATCGGGAGTTGGCCGCGGCGCGGGCTATGAGGCCGGGAGTGAGCGGAGCGCGAGACTGGAAACGATTTACGCCGTGCATTTCGGAAGTGAAGCGCGTAGCCTTGCGGCACGCAAAACCACCAACCAACCCTAAACCCCCGCCCGGCATCCGCAGGAGCACGCCAACCCGAAGGGGCCGCAGGGCCCCTGCCCGCTGGTTGTGTCTCCATGGGTAAATGGGGACATGGGGTATTATGACAACCGGAGGCGAATATGACACGACGCGCGCTCTTTGCTCTCCCCGCCCTGGCTGCGTGCCGGGCCGCGGAATCCCCCATCGCAATTCAATGGCACGAGATCAACACGCCTCAGCCCGTGGATCTGCCGGGGGCGTCCGGAGCCTACACGAAATATGGAATCCTGGCGTCCGTCGCCAGCGACAACCCGAACGCCGAAGCGTACATCGTCACGCTCCGGTACTGGCGTCCGTCCACCTGCACATTCGTCGAGCAGACGAAGCCGGTGCTCCGGTGCCGTGACGCCGTGGTGGGGATGGTCTGGACACCGCTGGCGTTCTACACCGGCGAGCCGATCAAGGTGGTGGAGATTCGGGCGCGGGAGTTGGTGGGGAGTGGGGTGGAGGGGTGCGTGAAGGGGGCGTGAGGCGACTGTTGCGTATCTGTTGCGTATCGGCAGGGAAAGTGTCTTCCGTGGCCTGATATCCGTAACTGGCTACCGTTAGGCCAACGGAAGGGTGTTACGTTACTGATAACAATATAGCTAGCTGTGAATGGGACTGGCTGATTCAGTGAAACGCAGCGGTAATCCGTTGATGCGTAGTGAGATAGCTACTCTGGATTGTGGTTCCAGTGGTCGTGGGTTCGAATCCCACCACCCACCCCAAACAATCTAAACGACTTGCTGATTTTGGGGAAGTAGGCATTGTCGCTTATCCTGTCGCCTATTTCACCCGGCGCAACTTCGGCCGCTGAGATTTGTGGTACGCAGCCAGTTTTTCCCCGGCGTCCTTCAGGTCGCTCTCAACTACGATGTCGTAGCGCCTATAGACCGCTTCCGTACGGTGGCCGCTAATGGACATGGCTACATGACGCGGGATGCCGGCGCGCTCCATGTTGCGGACTGCGGAGCGCCGGAGGTCATGGAAGTGCAGCCCATTGAGGCCCGCTGCGGTACATGCCTTGTCCCACCCCTTCAGGTGCGAACCGAGCGGCTTCCCGTGCCAGTGAAACACGAGATCACATCCTGGAGCGTGACGCTTACGCTGCCACTCCAACCAATCGTGCATGTCGCCATAGATCGGCAGCACGCGCGGTTTCTTCCCCTTCGCCTGCTTGCGCTCAATGCGGATTTCGGCCGCGGCCATATCCACCTGAGACCAGCGGAGTTTACGAAGTTCTCCAATCCGGTTCCCGCAGTGGTAGCCAATTACCAACAGGGCCTTCAGGTGTTCGGGAAGCGCGGCACGGAGGGTCAGGTACTGGCCTTGCTCAATGAATCCCTGTCGCGTATTGTCTTCCTCGAGCTTGAGGATATATGGCGCCCGACGAACGAGCGGAGGGTCTTCCCGTAGAGCGAGGGAGAACGCGCGGCGGATGATGGCAAGCTCCCGGTTGATGGTGGCATCAGAGGCACTTTCGCGGCGCCGCATATCCACGTACAGACGAACTTGGCGGGGCGTGAAGCGCGAGGTCGGCAATGATCCTATTGCTGGCTCGATATGCGCCTCATATCTCCATTTCACCGTTGCAATATCGCGCAGTTTGCGCAGGCGATAGTCGGCAAGCACAAGCGCGCAGAGGTCAGCGATAGTGGCTTTTTCCGGTGTGACGTCGCGGCCAGCGGCGAGTTCTCCGAGACGGACCAAAAGCTGCCGCTGTGCTTCGTCGCGATCCTCAGATCCCGAACTCTCTGGTACCCGGATGCCGTTTTTCGTGTAGGCGAACCACCAGATACGGCCCCGCTGCCAGATCGATCCAGTCCCCTTGGTTCGGCGTGTGGGCATGGCAGTATTCTACACCTTGCCCATCTCAATCCAGCGATCCAGGTCTCCGCGGTCCAGGAAGACCCGATTGTCCCGGCGGACGGATGGCAGCGTCCTGTCCGCAATCATGTGCCGGACGGACACCGGTGATCGGCCGATGTATTTGGCGGCCTCCGCGACAGAGAATAGGCGCTTTTCTTCTCCCTGCTGCTTGTGATGAAGCCGTTCGTACACGCGCTCTGCAATCGCGTCAGCAAGCGCATCGAGACCTGCATTTCCGGTTGTTATCACAGTTTCCTCCCCGCCTTAATCGCCCGTTTTTGCTGATCCGAAAGGTTCTCGCACCCCGGGCACCAGACCCGATTCGGCGCGTACATCCCCGAGAACTTCGTCCCGCACGGGCATGTGATTTCGCGATGCTCGAGCGGGAAATGGCCGATAGCCGCTATTCCCGGCCGCCTGGCGACGCCGCGGCGGGTGATGTCGGTGTGGTTGCTCATTGGCCCTCCCAAGGAATCGGACTCAACGTATATGGCAAATACAGCGGATGGCAGGGTTGCCCGGTCTTCGCCAGCTTTAGGTAATGCAGTTTGATCCTCTCCAGCCGAAGCATTTGGCGCACGTCCACGTCCCGGTTGCGGTGGGCCCCGTGGTTCCCCCAGGCGCAAACCACGATGCCGGCGCGCTTGGCGGAATCCAGGATCGCGACGTCATTCTCCGGGCCGATTGGATCGTCTGCGGCCTTCATGTCGCGCGGGTCGGTTGCGCGGTAGGCGAAGATATTGCAGACCATGAGGCCGCCATATCCCCAATCGCGGGCTCGGCGTTCACAACGCTCGACGGTCGGATCGTTGGCGATTTCGTCTGCCGTTGAAGGGTTCAGCATAAGGAACATGCAGCAGGGCGCGGCTCCCCACTGTCGCCAGAGGGTGTAGCGGTACTTGCGGCACGGGCTGAAGGTGGCGCCGGTGGAGGTGAAGAGGTCAGGCATCCAATATCCCCACCACCCTCACCGCCCACACCCACGCCACTGTGCCCTCATACCTCCCGGGGTCCGCCAGAATGATCCTCGCCGCAGCCTCGTTCTGCGCGTCGTACATCGCAGTTTTGCGCTTGGGCGGGGCGGGGGTCAGTTTCTGAGTAGCAAGATCAGCGATATCACTCACTGCTTTGTCTCCATCAGGTCGAACCTCGTAAACGATTTGAAGTGCTGCAACTCCAGGTAGGCACCCTGCATCCCGTAACGATTCTTGCCGAGCCGGATAATGCTTTTCACGGGACCGAGCGGGTAGGTTCCATCCGCCAGCGCCCGCTCGCGGTCGTCGTGATCCTCGTAGAGAAGCATCACAGCCGCAGCGTCTTCCTCAATGGCGCCGGATCCGCGCAGATCAGATACGTCCAATTCGCCGCGGTGCTCAGCGGTATTGCGCCGGCTCGTTTGCGAAACCAGCAGTAACGGCACGCTAGCTTCAACCGCCACTTGTTTCATCGCCCGCGAGATCGCGGTGAATTTCTCGTAGTCCGCGCGCTCCTTGCCCGTTGAGGCCATGAGCTGCATGTGGTCCACAATCACCAGCCCAATCTTCTGGCGGCGGCGCAATCGCTCCGTCTCGGATACGATGTATTCCGGCGTAACCGCCGCTTTCGTTGAAACGAGCAAGGGGAGTGGGGATAAAGCCATCGATGCGGCTTCCAGGGCGCGAAGCATCGCCGAGGCCCGTTCCCCGGCTTCGTGGTTGGTGTTGATCTTCCAAGCCATCTGCGCTTCGCGGAGATCGTTCAGATTCACACGGGCATCCATGGAGGCCATGCGCTGAAACACAGCCTTGGCGTGCATCTCCATCGAAAACAACAGCACGCCGGTGACAGCCAGGGCGGCGCGGGCGAACTGGAGCGCGAGGGATGTTTTCCCAGCCCCCTGGTTCGCGCCGATGACATACACCTCCCCGTCGCGCATCCCTCCGCCAAGTGCCCGGCTGAGTTTCTTGAAGGGAGTCTCGAGTCCGGACAAGCGAGTGAGATCCCAGAACTTCACGGGGCCGCCGGCGGCTTCCACTTCGGTTTTGAAGGTGTGGATGTAGCGGTCGTCTTCATCCGGCACGTTTTCCGCAAATCGCCACTCGGGCGTCCATAACTGCGCCTTCTGGACGCACGCGCGAATCGTCTCAAAAGTGCCCCCGGCGGCCACAAAGTCGCTAATGTCGCCCTTCGCGGGCAACCCGGGAAGTTCAACGATCCGGATGGACTTCGCGACCGGAGCGAGTAGTGCCGCCACTTTCAGCGCGTGCTCCCGGCCTGGGTCATCATTGTCAGGGAAGATGCAGATATGCTTGCCCGCGAACCAGCGGGCCAGTTCCGGCTTGAAGTTACCGGCACCACCGTTATTACAGGTCGCCACCACGCCGAACCGCTCAAGCGTGATGACATCTTTCTCGCCCTCAACGATCGATACTTTTTGCGCCTCCACTACCTTTGGCAAGCGGAAGGGGACGCGCTGACAATCCCCGAGACCCCAGATCCACCCGCCCTTGCCGTCAGGTCGGCGCTGCCTAAAGTCCTTCCCCACGAACCGGACCACCTGGTAGAGCAGGGCACCATTCGGGCTGAGGTAGTCGTAGGTGGCCTGGATATTGCGATCTTCCCAGGACGGCTCCGGGCGACCGACGATTCTGAACACCTGCGCCTTTGCAGCGGCGAAGTCGGAACCGGAAAGCTCTTGTTCGAGGGAAATCATATCCCACCCGCGTCCGCACTGGCTGTGACAGTGGGCCTGCCCGGTGTCGGCGTTTACGGAGAAGTTGGGGTCTTTACCCTGATGGATAGGGCACGGACAGCGCCACTCCCTCCCGCGGCGCGTGTCCAGATTCGGCACCCGGGCTTGGTAGTAGGCGGCGACTTCGGAGGGTGTGAACTCGATCATGGTCGCCTCAGAGTTTCACCATCGGGATACGAACGTGCGTAGCCGTTCCCGTCGCCGCATCTTCCCCGTCCGTCCACCGCTCAGCGTTCAGCCAGCCTTGCGAGTACTTCAGCGCCATGTCGGGGTTCCGGCGATACTTCTCTGCGTAACGCGCCGCCCCGGCCATCACCCGGTTCCAGATTTCAGGCGTCGTGACCTTCTGATCGAAGGCGATCATCCCCTCGAGTTTTCCGTCGTGGCAGGGGTAGATTTTCCAGAAGGCGACCCACCATGCGAGCCGGTTCCCGAGTCGCTTTTCCATTTCCGCAATGGTTGGCTTTTTCGGACTCGCCTTTTTCGCGGCAGATACAGCGGGTCGAACGGCGCCTTGTCTATCGGCGGAAGTCCCTTCATCAAAAAGCCTCCCTGTGGTTGGTTCATCTGGTGGAGCGGGTGGCTCCACGGCCCTGCTCTCCGGCGCGTCCACGGTGCCCTCGCCCCGCATGACGCGCTGGTAGGCATCCCAATTTGCAACGATCAGAACGGAATACGCCCTGCCATCGACCCTCTGCCACACCACCATCTCCGCCCTCTCCAGGTATCCAAGGGCGCTGCGGATTTGCTTCGGTGAGACGCGGCAAAACTGGGCGAGCTTTTCGATGGAGGTCACGAACGCGCCGGCGGGGATCTCCACTTGCTGTTTCCCGTCCCACCACTTCATTGGTTTGAAATTCGCCCGGAGCAAAATCCCGACCCAGACCTTGAGCCATTCGGCTGGCAACTGGTGCCAGATGGGATTTTGCACGAGGCGGCGGTAGAGGAAGATGTACCCCGACGAGAAAGAGGGTGACCCTTCAAGATCGCTAATCGCCGAATCGAACCGTGGTTCAGACATAAGGAAACGGAAGGGTACCCTATTACTGATTAAAACACACCTCGCCCCGAAAACGCCCGCCGGACCCCCATGCCCTAAAACATCCGGAGGGCTTCTTCTGCGGCCTTGGCAGCCTGCCGCACTATCTGGGCAGTTTCCGGTTCGGCCTTCGCGGCTTTCTTTGCCTTCGGCCGCGGGTCCAGCCGCTCGAAGAACTGCCTCCAGAGCGCCTTGCGTTGCTCGGGTTCCTCCAGGTCGATGCTTACTCCCCGCACGAACTTGAGGACCTGGAAGCACTTCCGAAACGCTTTGATCTTCCCCTCTCGCTCATTGAAGACGTCCGGGGGATGACACTGCGAATCTGCCCTCGCCACCGTCCGGCTGAGCAGTTCCCGCGTCCGAATCTCGCACCTGATGATGTGCCTGAAGGTCACGCGATACTTCGTGTTGCCAATCTGAATTTCCACGCTATTCCCCTTTCCTTTTCAGAAGTTTCTCCGCTTCGTGAACCGTCTCGCCCACCTTCCGCACCACCGCCTCCAACTCCCCGGCCAGTTGCTCCGCTGCGATTGCCCGTGCCTCAAGGTTCCCGTTCTCCGCCCTCGCCAGATCCCGCTCGCAAATCAGCACGGTCAGGAAGTTCGCCAGGCGCGTCGGTAAGTCGGTTGGCTGGATCTGGATGCCGGAGTTCTCGATGGCGTGGCTGAGGATGACCGTGATGGCGTTGAGTTCCCGGTATGCCTCCCCGAACTTCTCATCCAGTGCCTTCTGGATGGCCGGATTGCGCGCCGCTCCACCCGCCTCCTCCAAATCCTCCGGCTCGCGTTCGTAGTTCATGGTTTCGCTCCTATCTGGCCGTGACGGTGACTTCCGCCCGTTCTGGCAGCCCAAATGCCTTCCATTGCTCCGAATGCACCACCTGTGCGTCATCCCGGTACACGATGCCCGTCATGGCGTCCAGGAGGCCGCGTAGCAGTTTGTCAAGGTCCGGTTTGGTCGTCTTGTCCGTGACCGCCTTTTTCAGCGACTTCGGCCGCGCGAAGTAGAACGTGACCGCGATCTCGACCGGGCCTTCAGTGAGTTGCGCGCCAGCCTTTGCCATCGCTTCTTGGGCTATAAGCGAGAGATCCTGACGCCACGGACGCAGACGCTTGTTGTCGCTCGTAAGCACAGCCCGCTTCCAGCCCTTCGGGATGAAGGCTTTTGTGGAACCTTGGGGTTGAGGGGTGCCGTGGACGGTGAAGGTGATGGTCATACCGTTTTCTTCCCCTTCTCTACCCTCTCCCGCATCCTCCGCCGCCGCTCCGCCAGTGGCAGCCGGATGCACGTATCGCAGTCCTTCCGACTCGCCGGGTGATGGCCAGCGACGGGGCAGCCGCAGGTGCGGCACGTGTACTCGCGCCAACGAAATTCGACAGTGCCGATGCCGGGGTGGAGGGGCGCGCGGGAATGAAATCGGAATAGCTCATGGTCATTGGCGGACCTCCTTCATGGCTTCGATAAGCCGCTCGATCTCGGGTTCGCGCAGTTCGTACTCGCCATTTGGATCAGCCAGATAGTTTCTCCCGGCCACGTGCCGGAATCTTTCAGCGGGAGGGATGTCGAATATGCACATGCCCTCTGCGTCCACGCGCTCGCCCTGCTGCTCCCAAAGTGAAACAGCGGTCCAAAACGGGTGCCGTGGTCCCGGCTGTGTCGCTAGTGGATCGCCACGTTTTCCGAGCACGGAGGGACCGCAGTAGTGGTGCATCTCGAAGGTGAATACCTTCGCGCCAATGCGAATGCGGTGCTCGGGTCCGGCAAACAGGATACAGGCAGTGACTGGAAATCGGCTCATTGCGCATCCCCCGCCGTCAGCGCCCAGCACCACGCCGACCCCCACGGGTAGCGGGTGCCGTAGTCGGCAGTCCAGAGTTCGCGGAATACCTCCGCTGCCGCGTATCCCCTCCACCCCGGCGGCGCGATATCCGCGTTGCCTGTTCCGCACGCCCGCGCATCCGCCTCGCTGATCTCGCACACGCGCTGGGGCCTGGCAGTGGTCACGGTGCGGCGGATGCGGGCGGCCCAGAGGGGCATATGGACCGAGGCATTCCAACTCGTATATCGCTCCTCTGGATGGTTATGCTCCAGGGTGCAGTTGAGCGGGCACGACTCTCGATACGGGAACGCTTGTGTGAAATGGACCGGACGATACTCGCCGTCAGCCCGATAGATCACGCGGTATTGTACTGGCGGAGGCCCCGGTATTCCAGCCTGACCGGGAATCGAGCAGCGCCCCTCATCTACGACGCACGGATGAACCTGCTGCCACGTCTCCCGCCCCACGATCACCGTGCCGGGAGGGTAGGGGCAACGCAGATCGCGCCACGCATTCTCGGAATCGCGCAACCCGCCAACCACCCAAACGGAGCGGTGCTCATCCCAGATGACGCGCTCGTGATCAAGGACGGGCTCTCGCATCGGCACCCGTATCTGTGTCGCCCCGGCTTGCAGTGCGCGGACCTGCCAGGCGCGGAGGTTGAGACAGCGGGTCATCGCGTTGGCTCCCTTCGCTTGATCGTGGCGCAGTTCTGCAATCTCCTGCCGCAGATCAGCTTTCGTGGCGCGGGTCATGGGCGGGCACCCTCCGCTTCGCGCTTGATCTTTTCGATGAGGTCGGAAAGTTTATCGAGCATGATGTGCTGGTTGTGCCTCCAATTCCAAACGATCCCGTAGACCCTCTGGCGAGTCCGTCGCCAGTCGTTGCGCTCGCGGCAATGCGGACAGCGTTTCATGGGCGGGGCTCCGGGGTGACGGGGCGGGGGCTACTCTTCTTCATCGAAGTCCTCCCAGTCCTCGTGGTCTTCGTATTCCCTGCCAAGGCAATGCGTGCAGGCTTCCACATCCTCATCGAAGTCAAACAGGCAGTCGTCAATGTCGCTGCCGCAGTAGCAGACCTGCCCGCATTCGGGGCAACTATGCGCCACGGTTCACCTCCTCGCGCGGGCCGCCGGGCAGAAAGCACGCCAGATCCCGCTTGAGCATGTACCGCTTGCCCAGCGATTCGCAGAGCGCCACGGCGTCGGCGGCGAACTTCCGCCAGTCGATCTCGTTGGAGCGCGGGTCGTAGTTCCAGCGGCCGATCTTGAAAAGGTCAACAAAGGGATGCGTGTTGCGGATAATGAGCAGCGCCGCCGTGGGGTCAAGAACTGGCTCAAGCGAAACCCATGTCGGGATGCCTTTTGCGTGGAACTGAAGTATGGCGAAAATTCTGTCCTCAGGGTGAGCCGCGCCCGGCTCCCATGCGCTCGACAGCCTCGGGTGGATCTGTGTCAGCGTTGTAGCGAACGCATCCCTCGGCGTGAACAGATCCAAGTCCCTCAGCGCCCGCGTGCCGCCCTTGGTGAGCACGTTGACCGCGTGGCCGTGAGCGTGGAGGATCTTGATGGCCTCGCGGGTCAGTTTCAGTTCGGTGTCGAGGGGCTGGTAGGGGTCGCATGTGAAGCACAACAGAATCGGCTCGCCGTTGGTCTTCAGTGTGGCCGCCTCGCGCTCCAGTTGCTTCAGAAACCCGGAACCCCGGTCGGACGGCTCGGAGTAGAACATGTGGCGGTCCATCCGCAGGGCGGACGGCGCGAAGCAGTAGGTGCAGCCGTGCGAACAGCCGCGGTAGATGTTGACGGACCATGCCGCATACTCGCGGGCGCGGCCTTTGGGTTCGTAAATCAGTGCCATGTTACGCGGCCTCCCCGCCGCCAGACGTTACCCTCGAATCAAACAACACGCGGAACGGCCCGCGACTCGGCACGAGCCGGAACATCCGCCATCCACCCAGCCGGCGATGCGCGTCCGTGAGCGCCTTAACCCGCCGCTTGGCTGGCAGCGCCGCGATGACCTCGCGTAGCGCCGCAACCTCCAAGGCCAACTCAACGGCATCCACGGAAAGGCCGTAATCCGCGCTGAGTTCAGCCACTGATTCGCCCGCGCGCCAGCGGCCTATCAGCGCATGGGGCAACCGCGTGGCGGGACTTGTAGCCCCGTCGCCGCTCGTCACGATCAGCTCGGGCATCTCAGGCGGCCTCCCCGCCGCCATCAATCAGTTCCGCCAGCACATCACCATGACATGCCAGTGGCTTACAGAAACACCCAAGCGTCTTGCCTTTTAGCTCCCGCCGTGCCCGCTCGACCAATTCCGGATGGCTCAACAACCAGCGACGGTACTTCGCCAGCACCGCAGCGCGGTCGCCATCCCGCCCGAGCGTAAACGGGTTTCCCCACGGTCCCTTCTGCCCCCTGCCAGGGCGACCGATATACACGTCGTACGGCTCCCGGCGAAGATTCACCACTCGCGTCATCTCAGGCGGCCTCCCCTGCCCTCGGTGCGAATGTTTCCTTTTCAATGACCTCGTACACCCAGACGTGATCATCCTCATGTCCGAGAGCCATGGGGATGATCCACCGAAGGTTCGGAACAACTTTCGGTAGATTTTCGATGTCGAATACCCGAACCTCTTCCGACTCCATCGTCCGCACGTTCGCGAGATCCAGCGAACAAAAGGCGTGGAAAAAATCCACCTGCCAGTCCTTGCCGCGCAGTCGCAGAAACGGAGTCCATGCAACCCCGACTCCGGTCTCCTCCAGGAACTCACGCCACATCGCGGCGTCGGCGCTTTCGTCCGGCAGTCCTGGCGCGCCTAGATTGCGTTTTCCGCCGATGGCATTCCACTTTCCGACCAGCACAGCGGGGCCGTGGTTCTTGTGAATCAGGGCCACGCGCTGGCGGTCATCACTGAACAAAAAACCTGCTACGTACTTCGTCATCTATGCGACCTCCCCGCCGCTCACGCTGACAACCTCGGCATCCGTGGCCCGCTTCTGCCATAACGGAAGCCGCTCTGCGGTAAATGCATCCTGCTTCTCGTCAGTGGGGGTCCGGTATATCACCCATGGGCCGCGAAAATCCGGTCGTCCAACGACTTTTCTCTGCCGCTTGCCCTTCCGCAGCACATCTCCCGCCTGCGGGTCCACTCTCGGGTCACGCATTCGTTGCAGCCTCCCCGCCGCTATCACAGGGCGGATTTCTCCGCCCCTCCCCTACTCTTCCTTCTTCGACCGCGGCACGTACTCCGCCGCCCACGCCATCAGCCCGTGGATCGCCCGCTTCGGCTTGCCACTAGCCTCCGCGTAGCACGTCTGCGCGTATCCATAGAGCCGCTTTGCCGCATCTTCCCGCGCTTCGGATTCCGACGCGAAGATGGTGCCTCCGTCCACGGGCACCTGATCGCTGGAGCCGATTTGCATGGAGACTTCAGCCTGGAATCCCGCCGCCGTCTCGAGAATCACGATCTCTGCGTGCCAGTCGTTGCCGGAGCCGACGATCCGCACGGGTTCGGACAGCGGGGCGGGCATCTCAGCCGGTGTGAGGGTGTCGGCGAAGGGGTCCGGTTCGGATTCTTCTACTTCGGGTTCCGGAACCATCTCACGCTGCACCTCGGGTTCCGGTTCCGTCTCAGCCTTCGGTTCTTCCGTCTCCGGTGCCGCTCCGTTCGCCGATTCGACTGCCGCCTCCACCGCGAAGTCGAGGCTCTGTTGGAGTTCGTCGGGACTCATTGGGCAATCCTCAACCACCTCGCCGGTGTCCATGCGGATGATTCGCTTGTAGCCGCGCTTCGGGGTGTCGTACAGGACGTCGCACTTCACGTCGCGATATTCGTATCCGTTGTTCATGAGCCGCGCGACCTTAAAGATTTCCGCCGTTGCAGCTTTGATCTTCGCGGTAAATTCACTGGTTACCTGCGCTTTACGGTCATTCAGCGCCTCCAGGTCTTGCGTGTTTCGCGCGAGTTGACGGGCGAATTCCGCCTTCTCCTCCGCGCTGAAATAGCACTGTACGTGCCGATTGCATTCTGCTCTCATAACTTGCTGTCGTTCCTCCTGTTTACGAAACCATCACTCCCACGGCACCGGAACCCGCCGCCTGCACGTCGGGCACTCCGCGCCACCCGACAACGGATAGCCGCGAGGATGGAAGTGGCGGCAGATCCAGGTACCGATGAGGTCGATGATTTGCGTCACGAGTTCTCCCCGCCGCCAGCGATCTGCCACATGGACACCCGCCCTGGCGTGCCAGATTCGACCCACTCCACTTGCCCGTCGCGCTCCATCTGGGGCAGCAGGACGCCCGCGAGTTCGGTGTTCATCGCCGGCCGCCCGTGGGCACGTACCCACTGAGCCACCCCGATCAGGGTCTTCGGGCCTTCCGTGAGCGCCTGGTGGATCAGTCCGCGGTTGGTGATGCGCGGGGCGTCGTCGGAGTCATCCGGCTTCGGCGCGTTCAGTTCTTGCTTGAGGTCGCGCACGGTCGGAGGTTCCGGGGGTTCCGCGACTACCTTCTCCGCCAGTGGCCCCGGTTCCGCCAGGGACGTCCACTTTCCATCGACGTTCTTGATCTGCCCGTTCTTCCGCATCGCGTTGAGATGCAGGGACACCCGATGTTTGTCCCATCCCAGACGCAGGGAAATTTCCGCCAGTGTGCCGGGGAGTTGCGCCAGAACCAGATCGGACTTCGGGGAGGCGCGCTTCTTGGGCACGGCTGTTTCCGCGCGCTGCGACTGCTTCCTGACAACCTCGGCGGGTGGCTCAGGTGCCGGAGGCTCCGGTGCGCTCTCCGGCGTCTCCTGCGCCACGACAGGGGCCGTCGTGTTGGCTCCACGGACGGACTCCAGGACGCGCATGAGGGAGTCACGCTCGACAACGAGGTAGTCCACGTTCTCGAAGCGCATGTCGAAGACTTCAAGCTCGGCGGGTAGGGTTAGGATCATTGGTTTTCGCTTTCCACTAACTGTCACCTCAACCGGCCGCTCGCCCACCCCGTACGCCTCCCCCGAGGGACGAGGCTTGCGAGCGGCCGGTTCAGATGGGGGCTGGAGCCCCCGAAAGGGCGCTACTTGCGTACGTCTATGGTCGGCACCGCGCCTGTGCCCACCAGGAATGTACAGTGCCCCGCCGCGCACGCCTTCTCCTGCATCTTGATCGTCTCCAGTTTGAGGAACTGGTCCGGCGACAGTTGCATGGCCTCGCGGTAGGCGTTGTCGGCCTTGGCGCGGCTCTTTTCGGCCTCCATGCGGGAGTCCTCAGCAAGTTTGCGCTGGCCCTCAGTGAGCACGCGCTGCTGCTGCGCCGCCGTCTCGACGCGCTGGCTCTTGATGGAGTCGGGCGGGTTCGCCTTGCCCACTGTGACCTGTATCAACCGGAGTGGAAGTTTCGCCTCCGCCAGATACTTCTCCATCGACTCCGACACCTCGTGGTCGATCTCCTCGATAGCCTTGGTACTGATGGCCGTCTCGTTCATGCCGTGCTTGCGGACGGACTGGCGCACGCGGTTACGGAACTCCACCTCCACGTTGTTCTCGTACCACCCGGGGCCGAAGTTCTTGATAAGCGACACGCTGTCGGTCACCTGTAGCCGGACCACGCCGTCGAAGTCGAGTGGCACGCCGTCTGATGACATCAGGTCGTCGAAGTGAACCGGAAATTGCTGCGGCTGCATGTTGACGGTAACGGCATCGGTCGTCAGCGCCGTGAAGGTGAGGCCGGTTTTCACCGGGTCGGAGTCCACGCCGCCATGCCCGAAGACCAGTGGCTTCATAATCAGTACCGACTCGTGCCCGGCGTCGGGTGATGTGTACCCGCAGCCCGTCAACATGGTTGCTGCGATGGCGAGGATTACAGCGATGAGCCCCGTTGTTTTCTTTGCGTAATTCACGTTTTCCTTTCTCCTCTCAAATTCAGGGGCGGAAGGCCCGCCCCGATTGCTAAACGGTTTCGATCTGGAATTCGTGCGGTGCTACGCGCGAGATGAAGAACTGCAATCCGCTGCGTTTCGCCGCATCCACCAGGATCGGGAAGTTGATGTCATCGAAGTGCTCGGCGTCGTCGATAACCACCACGCCGAGATCCTTATTCATGGCCCGGAGGACCGCCACGCGAATCCAGAAGATGGCCCGCTCAGCGGTATTCTTCTCTTCCAGGGGCACGCCATCCAGGTACGCCACCCCGCCGCGAATCTCCAGTCCCTTGATGGGCAACTTCTCCAGGAGTTTTTCGCGCACGCCGTCGAGTGACTTGAGGGCGCCGGTCATGGCTTCGGACTTCGATTCAAGGGAAGCGGCTTCCTGTTCATTGGCTTCGGCGTTAGCCTTCGTGCGTGCATCAGCGGCTTCCCTGCCAGCGCGTTCGTTCGCTGCGGCGTGCTCAGAGGTCAGTCGCTCGCGTTCCGGACGGACAGCTTCGGCGATGCCGTCAAGGTTCGCCCGGTGACCGGATGCCAGTTCTTCGGCCTTCGTTTCCTTCTGGGATGCGAGGGCTTCCTTGCGCTGACGGCGCTGCTCATTGAGGGCGGCAATCTGCGCGTCGATATCGGCATCGATTTCCCTTTCCGATCTGGCGAACCGCTCAGCCAGCACCTTCTTTGCTTCACCGTATTGGCGCTCGGCGGCCTCCCGGTCGCGGGCTTCACGTGCGGCGAGTTTCTGGATCTGCTCCAGGAGTGCCCCGGCAACTGAACCCCAGTCCGCCCCGTCCGCCGCTCCAGTCAGCGACTCCCGCAACTGCTGCGCCTGGATGCGGGCCTTCTTCGCGTCTCGGTTCGTATCGCGGCGGTCGCTGTAGATGTGGTCGTAAGCGGCTTTGATGGCGTCGAGAGCGGGCAATTTCTCCGTCCGGCTCAGAACATCCGGCGGGAGGCACCCGGCCACGGCAGTTGCAATGGCTCCGGGTTCCAGTTCGAACGGCAGCGTCTCGAGCAGTATCGCCAACTGCTCTTTTGTCGATGCCGTCATCACCTTCCGGATAGGGTCGAGGGTTGCGGTATCGACGATTTCCTTAATGAAGCGGGCGTAGGCGCCGACCTTGCCGGTTTTGCTGCTTTTGATGGTCGGCTCCGAAACCTTGCCCGGGGTGAGGGTGCGCCGGATTTCGAAGGTATCGCCCTCGTCCTCCAGCACCACCAGCAGCCAGCCCTCTTCCTCCCCGGACTTGAGGAGGTTGCGGCTCCCGTCAGTGACGAAAGCCGCGCAGAGGATATCAAGGACGCTGGATTTTCCGTTTCCATTCCTGCCAGAGATGAGGTTGACATCCCCGAAGGTCTGGTCGAATTCCTGAAAACCCTTCGCGTTGTGCGCCGCGGCGCGGGAAATCCTCACTTCCTGCCACCTCCAAAGTCGAAAGCGTCGGGGTTACGGGCGGGCCGTCCACGCCGAGCGACCGGCTGCGTCTGCTTAGGCGCCGGCGACGGAGCCTGCGCCGCTTCCGTGTCCACCTTCCGGTAGTTCCCGGTTTGCTCGTCGAATCGCATGTGATCGCCGTTGAAGATGCACTCCGGCCCGTCGAAAGCATCCGGCCACTCGCCGTTGAACGTGGGGATGGATTCCGGCGCGGTTTCGCTGGGTGCCGCGGCCTGTGTCGATTCGGGTGCGGGGGTTTGGGACTGCGCGGCGGGTGGAGCGTCCTGGGGCTTCTTTGCCCCCAGCGCGGCCTTCAGGGCATCGTTCCCAGCCTGCTGCGGTTCCGGTTCACCCTCCGGCTCTCCGTCGTCCTCCGTGGCCCCGTAGAACTCCGCGCTCATAGCGAGAGCCTGAAGACCTTCGCCTTCGTCGTCGATCAACGTGGCACCGCTCTCACTGGCGGGGTCGGCAGTATCGGGCGCGGGAAGCATCCGGCTTTCGGGTGCCGCGATCTGACGTCCACCTCCAAGCACCTGGCCGGGGAGGTCCGCGATCTGCCGGAACTTCAACGCCTGCTCGATGAGGTTCTTCTTGAGCGCGTCGAGGTCTTCGGCCCGGAACTCGATCGACACGCCGTACTGGATGGCGGGCTGGTTGTTGTGGTTGGTTCTGTAAGGTCTCATGACCAACTTCAACGGGATGCCAGCCAGCCGCCCGCCCGTGAGCGCCTTGATCCGGTAGAGGCCAGAGAAGAGGTTTTGGATGGAGCGCACGCCGGTCGTGTGGAAGTACGCCGTGCCGCCCACCCTGATGATCTTCAGGAGTTGGAACTTCAGGTCGCCGCCGGGCTTGCATGGCGGGGGCTGCATACGACCGCGCCCGTCCTGGTATTCCGTGGTGTACGGGCACCCGCACGTGAAGCAGCCGCCCTGGATCGGGAAGAACTTCAGGCCATCCTTGCGCGCCGCTTCCGCCAGTTCGAGTTCCTCCGGTGCCGGGGTGTACGTCAGCCACTTCTGGCCGGCGAGCGTCAGCACTCGCTCTGCGTTGATGCCGTCGCCCTTGCAGCGGAGTTCGGACTTGGACCACATCTGGTAGGCGCCGTCGAGTGGGTTGTCGTCCAGAAACACGATGTCGAGTTCGGTGGGCATTTGGCCGTGAGCCGCGATGGCGTCGAAGTCCGGCTCGAACGTGCCGTCGCTGAGTTGCCGGGTGAAGTAGAAGAACGGCAGTTTCCGCGGGTACGGGCAGGTGATTTCCTTGGCGTAGGCTTCGCTCGCCGCCGCCTTGGCTTTCTCCTCGTAGTACCACTTCTCAACCGCCTTGCGATCAGCGAAGCGGACGGACTTGAGCGGCTTCTTGTAGCCCGCACTGCCGCGCCACACGCCACCCTCCATCCACACGGAGAGCGCAAGGCCCTTGGGGTGGCCGATGCCGACGCGCAGCAGTTTCGGTTCACGGACGATTGGTTCGCCGTCCGTGGTGTGAGTGATTCCAAAGAGCACGCCCGGTTGCGGGCGGGCAATCGTCTGACTTGTCATCGTTATTTGAACCTCACGTCGATGCGCCGAAAACCGGGCTTCGGTGCCGTATGTTTTGCGATCATCTCCGCCGTGGCCCCGGCTTCCTTCGCCACGGCAATCCAATCCGTTTCCTTGCCGTCCTTCGTCTTCTTCCAGGAAAACTTCCCGAACGCCCCCGTCAGTCCGTCGTCGTCTCCGATGGCCTGCTTGATCCGGTTCTCCAGGCCATCCTTGATTTCCTTCGCGGTGTCGAAGGATTCGCGCGCCAGGCGGTAGGAGGCGAGTAGCGCGACTTCCTCGGCGTTCGCAATGCGGAGGTTGCCGGAGTTCTTGGGAAAGCGCTGTTTGAGGTAGCGGCCAGCCGTGTCGCTCGCGCCGATCTCCGGTGGCACGTTCGCCAGGATATGGTCGCGCCAGAACTTCTCACCGGCTTCGAGCAACGCCGCTTCGATGTCGGCGTCGTAGAGCACGGGGTAGATGCGGAGGTCGTTGCCGCCGAACAGCGGGCAGAAGTCCCATTGCCGCCGTCCCTTGAGGGACATATACCAATGGCCCTGGATCATGTAGTGCTGCGGAACCTGGTCGGTTCCTTCCTCGCCCCAGAGGTGCGCTTGGTCCCACGCTACGTTCTTCGCATCGCCGCCCGGCTCATCCTCCCGCCTACACTCAAAATCCGGCGTGCCGACCTGCCACGGCCTATCGGGGTGTTGGAATGTCCGGTCTAGCCATTCGATCTCGCGCCCCGTGCGTTCGGAGTACCCGGCGGCGATGGCTTGCTCGAGGAGTTTGCCCCACTTCAACCGCTCGTTCGTCTCCTCTACCACCTGATCGAGCAGGCCCGTCTTCTCCGCGAACACGTCCCACGGGGTCTTGTACGGACTCAGGCCCACAATGGCGGCGATATCGGAGCCACCCAGGCCCTTCGCGCGAATCTGTCTGTCGATTGCCATATCAGTACCCCACCATCCCGTCCACCCACGTCACCACCCTCCAAATCCCCGCGATGACGACCCCCGCCCCGCCGTAGACCACCAACCAGGAGACGATGCGGTCTGCCATCAGTCAGCCCTCCTCACAATCAAGCTCTCGTGGATGTCCGGCGTATCGTCGGGCACGTCGTCCGGCTGGACTTCGTACCAGCCCGCCGCGCGCCGGACTTCGGTGATGGTCGCGGCGTGTTCCGCATAGGGTGGTTCGTCGTCGCAGTAGATGATGCGGTCGCCCGCTCTCCAGATCGGTTGAGCGGCGTCCATCACGGCACAGAATGCTTCGGCGCGCTGCCGGGCGGTGGCGCGGATTGCCGGGAAGTACTCGAACGTCCCGGTGCCGCTGTTGATGTGGGACGCGAGGTTTAGCAGGCGCGTCTCGTAGCACTCAACAAGCCGCCTCTCGAACGGATTCTTCTCTGCCGCATCGCGCCGCATGAGTTCATCCTCCAGCTCGCGGGCGCGATTGAGGTCGTGCGAGTAGCGGGGTATCACGCGCCATGGAGAACAGCGCCGTAGTTGCCATTCCTCCGTGTCCGCGCAGTACCACGCCTTCGATCCGGGCACCATAAACTCTTCACACTTCGCGTCGAGCTCGCGGTCGCTCAACTTCGTGTAATCAGTCATCCCATCACCACCTTCAACCTCCGCAGTTCGGCCTCTGCCTCGCGCAATGGGCCGTAGAACACCAGTTCCACGAGCCGCCCGAAGTTGGCATCGCCTGCGATTTCGGACTTGATGGCGTTAACCTGCCCGGTTAGCCGCTCTACCTCGGCATCGCGGTGGCGGGCGAGCACAGCGGCGATTACAGCCCGTTCTCTCGCATTACTCGCCTCGCCTTCTTCCGTTAGTCCAT
Source organism: Terriglobales bacterium (assembly GCA_021372245.1). Taxonomy (GTDB): domain Bacteria; phylum Acidobacteriota; class Terriglobia; order Bryobacterales; family Bryobacteraceae; genus JAJFUV01. The sequence continues at coordinate 55,880 of JAJFUV010000240.1, read as the reverse complement.
CTTCAATGGGCTCTATCCCTAGTTCCTTGAAGGTGAACTGACGCAACGCCTCCGTAATCTCTTCCGCTGCCTCCCGCATCCACTGGGCGGGTTCTGCGGTGCACTCGGCGTCGATGATGGCGGTGATATCGGGCACGGGTACGCTGCCATCCACGCGAACAGCCGCGATAATGGCGCGGATCTTCTCGGCCGCGCGTTGGGACGGGGTCTGGTCAGGCATCGCTACCTCTTCTCCATCTCTTCCTGGCACGCCACACATCGCCTCGCCCACGGCACAGCCCGCAGCCGCTTCTCGGGAATCTCTTCGCCGCACTCCTCGCAGATCCCGTACTCACCGGCCTTCATCCGTGCCAGCGCCTCGTTGATGGCCTTCAGGTGCCCATCCACCCGGTTGGCCTCACCATCGGCTTGTTCACGAAGCTGGTCGGCCTGGGATTGGTCGATTGGGTCGGCCCATTTGGTGATTTCGATGTCCTCGCGCTTGGGACCGCGGAGTTCGGCGCGCTTGGATTCCAGGGCGGCGCGGAGGTCGGAGAGGAGGGAGGGGGTCATTATTTGTCACCCACCAGTCGCACGTAGACGAAGTCGTTCGAGCCACGCACGCTGGAGACGGTGGCGCGACACCCAAGGCGCTTGGCGGTGATTAGAATATTTGTCGTCAGGGCGTTTTTCTTGCGGCCACCCACCGGGACTTTCGCCGCCATGCCGGGGTTCGCCAAAAGGCTGCGAATCACAGCAACCAGGCCATCCGCTCGGTCGCGCGTGGGAATCTTCTCAGTCGGAATAAGTTCAATCATCGTCCTGCTCCTTTCACCATCACCTTCACCCGCCTCGCGTCCCGCTCCTCCACCGCCTCCATCACCCGATCCGCCGCCTTCCGCAGTTCCTCAACCCGGGAGTCCGTATCGGCGCAGGGCGGATAGGTGTTGCGGATGGCGGTCTCGACGATCATGCGTACCTGGGGGCGGGTGTAGGGCATGGCTAGGCTCCTCCGTTCAACTTCAACTCGTCTGCTGCTGCCACGTACTTACGCCCCCTTGAGCAATCGTCCCGGTACGTGTAGCAGCCCAAGTACTTCACATTCGGGAACTCCTTCGACATGGCTTCGTGAACACGCCGCAGCGTTATTCCAGTGTCCACGCAGTCATCCACGAACACGTAGGACTGAGCTTCGTCTGGCCCCTCGATGCGATAGCCGGAGTGCGTGTCGTCGTTCGGTTTGCGAACCAGGAATAGCGATTTATTCATCGCCACCGCCAGTGCGCCACCAAAGATCGCGCCGGAGTTCCCGGTGACTGCGATGGCATCGAACGCAACGCCCGTCAGGTCGTCCATCGCGTTTCGGATCGCCGCGCAGAACTGCTCTTTGTCGAAGAGGGTTTCCAGGTAGTCCGTGTGAGCCATGGCTAGGCCGCCTTCCGTTTCCGCCACTCGCCCTTGAAGTACGCCCGTGCGAGTTTCCGGCGGTCCTTGCGGGACATGCCAGAGAAGCCTACGTGCAAGCCCGTGCCCTTGTCGTACACCGGCTTCAGATTCTTCTCGTTGACGGCCTGCATCGCGTGGGTGATGTCCTGATGCCGCTCCTGCTGGCGCGAACCTTGGTTCTTCGGGCGAATATCCAAGCCGAAACTGTGGCGCGGACGCTGCCCGGGTTCTCCGTGGCCGCAGTACACGCAGTGCCGCTGGCCGGTGATGTGACTGCACTTCTCGCAAACTCGAATCATTCGTTTATGCCTCCGTCTTCTTTACCGCCCGCCGGCCCTTGTGCGTGGCTGCTACTTCTCCACCTTTTGGGCGATCCACGCATAGATGGCATCGCGAGATTCCGCAAGGGTAGTCGAGATGCGACAGCCCAACTTCTTGGAAGGCATCGACAGTGATGACACCACCGACTCCCTTGTTCTTCCACCTAGCGGAATCCTTGCTGCTTTGCCCGGGTTCGCCAGTAGTTCGCGGACCAACTCCGTTGGCCCTCCCGGCCGCGGCCCGCGCCTATTCGCTTTCGGAATGTCTTCAATAGAAATGAACTCGATCACTGTTGCGCTCCTTTCTGCGCCACTTTGAGATGTTTCCCTTTCCGAAACTCGTTCGGAGTGGAACTCGCCATCCCGACTTGCTTTCGGTAATTCCAGAGAGCCTCGTCGTCGAAACGGCGTGACTTGCAATCCGGGCAACGGGATGGACGTTCGGCGGCGCGGGGATACCAGTCCTTGCCGCAGCTAAAACAGTGGTGGCGCCGTACCATCGGCACCGTGTTGTGTTTGTCTTTTCCTTCCGTTGCCGTAACCATTTACCCTTCAACCATACGGCAAGTTACGGATGAACGCAAGGAAAAAATTGGACTTTTTTTTCACACTGGTTCCTGGTGGGATACGGAACCGTAACGGTTTCAGGTTGACACGGAGAGGGCAAACGGTTACGATGGCGGAAGGGTTCAGTACTACTACTGGAGGCGCACGAAATGAAAGAAAAAAAGGAAGTTATAGAACAACTGCACTGCTTCAGATGCGGTTTCGACTGGTATCCGAAAAGGCCGGGAGTAATTCCTACCGTCTGTGCCAGATGCAAGAATCCTCGATGGGCTACACCTCGCCCCGGTGCTACCGACACCGACGACATCACCCAGCGTGAGCGCAACGCCCTGGACACCTACCTCGCGCTGCTCCGCACGGCCTCGCCGAAGGCCAAGTTGCTACGCGCCCTGGTCGAGATGGAGGTGTCGGCGATGCAGGGCGAGGGTGGGCGGTAGGGATGGGGCTACGGAAACGCTTGACGACAGGTAACTAATTACGGTATTCTGAGGCTGGACAGTCTTTGGAGGCCCCAACCGGGCGGCGCTGCCACGTCGCCCAACCTCCAAAACCGTTGGCAGACGGATGAGCCAGCCAGTTAACAGTTCGAAAACGACCGTAGATTCACGTAGGGCTCCCTATAAATTCACAGCGGAAGTTGACCTCGCCCGCCCCGTGGTTGCATGGCTTCAATCCCAGCGCTGGACTGTTTACCAAGAGGTCCAGCATTTGTGGGGCGGCCGCACCGCCGACATTGTGGCCGTCCAAAACAGACACGTCTGGGTTATCGAGTGCAAGCTACAGTTTGGCGTTGACGTCATCGAGCAGGCGCTACGCTGGATGCACGATGCACACTGGGTATCAGTGGCGGTACCTAAGCCGCGCCGCGGCACGTACACCCGCCCAGGATACAAACGGTCCTGGTTGCTCGAAAGGCTTTGCCGTGACCACGGCGTCGGCATCATCCAGGTAGCACGTGACTACCAGTGGGAGTGCCCCACCGTGGACGAAGACCTTGACGCCCACATAAACCGCCACGCCGAAGCAAATAGAATCCTGGAAGTCCTCTCACCCGAGCACCAAACGTTCGCGCCGGCCGGTAGCGCAGAGGGCCACAAGTGGACCCCGTTCCAGAGGACGTGCGCCGAACTGCGGAGAGTTGTCGCGGAGCACCCTGGCATCCCGGTCAAGGAAGCGATCGCGTTGCTGCGCGAAAGCCACTACGCGAACACCAGCAGTGCCCGCGCTTGCCTCACGCACTGGGCCGAACAGGGAAAGATTCGCGGTGTTTGTTTGCGGCGCGACGGGAGAAAGCTGAGTTTTGTTTCCCTGCCGGGGGATTCCGGCACTATCGGTTCGCTGGCTACTTTGCCACAAAGCCAGATGCAACACGCTGAAGACACGATTCCCTCGCCCGTGAGCGAGGCGGTTGGTTCGCAGGACTCCTTACCCGAAAAACAACGGCCTGCTGCTGGAAATGGGTTACGGAAATAGGCACCGATGAGGCGTACTGCTGGCGCAAATTCCTGGCAACGGGCAGGTAGTCGATCCTGCAAGACGGGCTACGTCCAGGTCTGCTGAAAACTTGCCGGTAGATGGCTTCAAGAACCCAGTGAATCGTGTCCTATGAGGGAAGTAGGTTGCCCTGATGGGAATTCAGGGGGAAGCCCGAGGTGTTTCATGAAGGAAGAAACAGGTGATGACAATGGCTCAAATTCGCGCACTTTCCGCTGAGTATGCGAAGGGCAATCAACCGGCTCCAAAGCGCGAGAAACAGAGCCGCATGAAGCCCTGCGCTATCTGTTCGAAACGCAGTTGGTCCTACGACGCCGAAACCGTCACGGATGGTGCCCGCAAGATCACGGCCACGTGCGGCGGTTGCGGGCACGTCGTTTCCTGGGCAAAGAAATCCAAACCCATGACGCCGGAACGCGCCCGCTCGCTGGCCGAAAAAGAGAAGCCGGTCAGTACGTGGGACCGCTACATCCCCTGGATCCCCGAAGGCGGCTGGGCCGCCCGCGAGGGCAAACTTCCGTGGCAATCCTAGCGTATCATCTCCATCCACTCGCCCACGGCCAGCGCGGCACAGGCCACCGCGACGGCCCGGGGAAGGTGCTCCTGAGCTACGCGGTAGAGTTCCTGAAGGTGTTGGATGTGTGCGCGCAGCCGGCGCAGGTTATCCTCAGTCCTCGTCCGGACGACCGCCTTCTTCGGGGTGTTCTTCCTTTTTCTGGGCATGGTGGAGCCTGATGTATTCCTCAAACACAGTGATGTTTTCTGTTACTGCTGAGATTGCCTTACGGTTCCTCGATTTGAATATCCGCGCTAATTTCTGGAAATAGGGTATCCATTTCCGGTCCACATTATATAGGGAAGCAAACAGCCGTGCTTGATTATTTTTTTCCTCGGTTTTAGTACTAGTAGACCGTGGAGTTTTCATCCAGGCGCGCACGGCCTCGAGGAGTGCCGCCTGCCGCTTCATCCGCCCGCGGTCAAAAAGGATCTTCGCGAACCGGTCGAATTCGTCTTCTGTGAGCCTGAGCTTGAGTTCTTTCATCGCGTTTTGCCTTCCTGTGCCCATGTCCCCAAATTTCTGCTTGACAATTTGTGTAATTGGGCACAATATCTCAAGTGAGCCAATGCAACCATCAGGCCCAAAACGACTTCTTCAGGTTCGGCTTGAGCCTGAAGCGTACCAGCGGATCAAGGTCTTTGCGGCGCTAAAGGACCGTGACGCAGGTGATGTGGTCAGCGACCTGGCTGAACAACACCTGCCCTCGGTGGTATTAGTTCCAGAGGGCAAGACCAAGAAATCGCCGGACAAGTAAAAGACCATTTTGCCCGATACTCGGGATTGTACGCTACTTCTGTGTTTAAAGATAGAAGGAATTGGGGTGTCTGTTGAATGGAGGTAAGTTCATGCTGAATCAAGACGTTGCAAGTAAAAGCGAATCCTCCCCGTTGCGGAAGGTCTTGTCGTGCCCGGGGTGCGGTCACTCGGGAGTTGGGTTCGAGTATATCGAGCGCATCGAGCAGGTTTCGCAAGTTTCATCCGATGGCGAGGTGCGCCTAAACCTGGCCCAAAAAAGAATGGACCCCGACGAGGACCGGCTTCGGTGCCCTTGTGGGCACGAATTCCCGGTTCCTGTCGGGGTCGAGTTGAAGTTTGTACCGCGGGACTAAATACTTTCAGAGGGGCGTCGGCCGAGCGGCGCCCCATTTCTTCACGCCGCCTTAGCCGCCTCCACCACCGGCAGTTTCGCCCCTTCGCCGGTCGAGTTGTAGACGTCCACGATGCCATCCTGCAATTTGGCGATGCCCCGCATGAATAGCTCGCGGTTTTTCACCGGCTTTCCGGCCGCGGCGAATACGCGCTCGATTTCCGGCAGAGCGGCCCCGGTAATCGACAGCGCGACGTCCCACTTCGTCGCCCCATTTCCGGGCCCACCAAGGGCTTCCGCGTTCAGCACGGCATCACTGACGCGCTGCACCAGCACGCCGAGCAGGGGGTTGTAGGCCGATGCGATATCCGGCGCGATGGCCGCTCCGATTCGCAGGGCTTTCTTGAGGTACTTCGCGATGACGCTCCACATATTGTTTCTCCTTAGAAAATCCAGTCTTTGATCTTTTTCGCAACGGTGACGACGACGCTCCAGGGGGATGCCGCGCGCCTAGCCACTGTCCGAACGTCCGTCGTGATTGCCGCCGCGTTGTCCGCGACCACGGGTGCCACCCGCGCCACTTCCCGCGCACTCTTCTCCGCATCCCACGAGAGGCCCTTCCAGCGATTCTCGAGGCAGGCGGGGTTCTGCTCGCAGTCAGTGAACGCCGGAAGCGTCTCGTTGATCTGGCGTGCGACCCCGGCTGCGTTCTCGAGAGCTGGAGCGAGTTTGCCCCGCAGTTCCACCACAGCGCCTTCCGCGACAGCCACTGCGGGCGGTATGGCATCCAAGGCACCCTTAGCGGCACTTAGCACTGGGCGCGCTGCCTTGATTGTCTCCGCAGCCTCGTTGAGCGGTTTACGCGCCGCTTTGACGGTCGCGGCGGATTCCTTCAGCACCGGGCGTACTAGTAACACCGTGCCGCCTGACGTCGCCACGAGCCGCGCCACAGTGAACGGTTCCCCCTGTTCGTCCGGCTCCGTCTCGCCCACGAGTGCAGCGCTGCGGTCAGCCAGCAACCGGAACCCCGACACGGCCCCGCGCAGGTCATCCCGTGACTGCCAGGCGGTGATGGCAAGGGGGATGGTAGCGGCGGTGATGGTGGCAAGGCAGAGGATCCCCGCCACAATCAGAACTCGATTCAGGATTTCTCGCATGATCCCTCCAGGAACATCGCCCGTTCCTCCCGGCGCCGGCGCGTCAGTCCCGGCAGTACAACCCGTGTTCCGTCCGGCATCGTGGCCCGGTCCATATCCAGGAACTCATCGGCGGCACCGCGAACGTCGCCCGCGTGCAGTTTTGCCCACAGTTTCGGAGCCTTCTTGGGTAGAGCTGCGGCACCTCCGCGCATGTTGAAGGCAAGACTTACTAAGGAGTCTATTTGCCCCTGTGCCAGCGGCACCTTGACGATCCGGGAGAGGATTTCCGCCTCGCGCCCGGTGTCCTCAAGAAGCCACGCTTCGGCCTGCTCCGGGGTGCAGGTATCTCCGGGTTTCACGCCGCGGGTATGGCCCCACCCGCACGTCCACACGCCAGCGGGGCACAGATACGCCTTCAGGCGCAGCGATTCGTAGCGCCTGATGAGGCTCAGGCAGGCCGGGGATGGGGACATGGGGCTACTTCTCGGGCTTCACTTCCACCGCGCCGTAGCGTTTGGCGAGGGCATCATACGGTGATGCTTCTGCTGGCTTCCGTTCCTTTGCCGCTTTGCGGGCGACGTCCACGCTGATCTCCGGCCCCTTGTACTCGCGCGGCATCAGCACGGCCACGGGGTTCCCGCCGCGGTAGAACACGGCAGCGGTAGCGGCCTTCCCGTCCGGCTTCTTGAAGTTCGACAACCGCACCGCATCGGGGTTCGTGAGGGCCTGAAAGAATCGCACCCTGCCAGCGTCGAAGTAGTGAGCCTTGCCGTTGGGTTCCGCGAAAAACGCGAGATCCACGAGTCCCGCCTCGGCGTGACCGATTTCCTCTAGGGGTTCTCCTGTGCCCTCCACGATCTTGTCCCACACCGGGCGGACCTTATCCTCCGGGTAGATCGTTTTCTGCTCACGGCGGGCGTTCAGTGTGCCCGCACGTTTCTTGTCCTTCACGGAGGGCTTGTGGACCATCGCGCTACCGTCCGACAAAATATCCCCGGTCGCCACGGCGTTGCCATGCCACACGCCCTTTTCGGTGACGGCGGGGGTGGGCAGTTCGGAGAGTGGGCGAACGAGTTGGGAGAGTTCCAGGCCAGCTCGTTTTTCAGCCTCGCGTTCCAGGTTCTTCTCGTGGACCCGTTCCTCAACGTATTTCCGCGCTTCGGCCAGCACTTCTTGTGGCTCGTCCCACCCTTGGGAAATCCTCTGCCGGAAGCGGGCAAACGCCGAGCTGCTCGGGTGCATCCCGCCCTCGTTTTGCAGCTGTTCCGCCAGCGCGTCCATCTCCTTCTCAGCGTGCGCCCCGATTAGGTGCTTGCGCTCAGCGTACAGCCTCCCATTCAGCGCCTTCTCGACGTTATCGGCCGTCAGCGGGTGGTCCATGAAACTCTGTGCGGCAGACGTGACGGCTGCTTCGATGGCTTGCTCGTTTTCCTCCGGCGAGAGTTGCGCGGCCTGCGCCTTGTCGCGGGCGTCGTCAACCTTCGGGGCGAGTTTCCGGAGTTCGGCCTTGATGCTCTCGCGCGTGTCGGTGTAGAACTGTTGAAGCGCCTCGTGACCCTTCTGGTTGTACGGCTTCTCCTTCAGTGCGTCTTCGCGGAGTTGATATGTGGCCCCGGCGCGGAGGATCTGGTTATCCGATTGGCTGGCTGCGTCCTCCAGGAGTGACTGGTAGTGCCGCTTTCGGACGGCCTCATGCTCTTTCCCTGCCTTGTGCTGGGCATCGCGGGCCTTCTGGATTTTGGCTTCCAGTGATTCCCACTTTTTCGTATACCGCTTCGTCTTGCCCTGCTCGCGCTCCAGGCCGATGAGTTTCTGTGTCGCCTCCTCGTAGGCTTTGTCTGTGGAGGCGTACTCGGTATCCAGCGCGGCCCTTTCTGTTGTGCCGAGGGCGGGGGTGGTGCGGGTGAAGGCAGGCTCAGTGGGCTTAGGCGGTTCCGGATTCGTGGGCGCGCTACCATCTTCTCCCGCCAAGAACCGCTTCCGGTGCTCCATAAACTCGGCGGCGTTCTTATCGCTGAGCGCGTGAAGTCCCTGTATGGTCGAGGGGTCTATTTCTGGCCCTTTCAGCGGCTTCCCATCCAGGCCCTTGCCCATATCGGCGGCAATGTCTTCCGCTGTGAGCGATTCCCACTCCGGCAGTTGACCCCTCAGCGGTTCGGCAGCGGCATCCACGGCTTTAGCCGCTTCAGCGATGGCCGCAGGGTCGGGAGTTTCGGCCTCCAGCAGCGCCTCCAGGCGCCCAACTGCGCGGCCATGCTCTGCCACCGCTTTCGCCCACGGCAGTTGATTCGCGGCCTTTTCCGCCACGCGAGCATTGATCTCCGTGAGTGCGGGCGGTTCCGGCTCGCCCTTCTTCTGGAGGATGCGCTGGCCGGGGGCGTTCTCAGGGGCTGACTTTTTGGGCGCGGTGGGCTTGGGTGATACTGGCGCTGTTACCTCCCGCGCAACAGGTGCCGCGGCGGGCGTAGCAGCCTTCGGCGGCTCCGGCTCCGGCGCCGCATTCCTAGCCTCCTCCGTTTCAATCTCCCTCATCCCCTTCGCCACCTCAGCCTCGAACCGCTCCTGATACGCCTTGAACGCGGCTTCCTGCCACCGCTTCGGGTACTCGTCGGGGTCCACCTGGAACGGGTCGGGCCTCTCCGGCTCCTTCCCCTTGCGGCCACCCTCCACCCATTCGCCGTAGCGTGCCACGTAGTCGTCCGCATCGCTCACTGCGGTATCCGCCGCCTCGTCCATTAACTGCTGCCGGAAACTCTCCTTCCCGGTCGGCAACGGAGGCAGGTTCCGGTTCACTTCCGGTTGGGCCACGAGCAACGGGTTCGACTCCGCCGCCTCTGCTTGGAGGTCGTCGAGTGTCTTGGCCGCGTCGTGGATCTGCTCAGCCAGGTCTTCAGTTTCGATGCCATTCTCGCCCGATTCCACGGCCTCGGCGTGCTTCTGGCGCAGGGATTGGAGGTTCGCTTCGGCCTCGACGAGTTGCCGCTGGAGGTTTACATCCGGCCCGGTTTCGTCAACCTTTCCCGCTGGTTCAGTTGACAAAGCGGGGGTGGAAGGTTGTAGATCAGGTTGCGAGGCGGACTCAGGGTGCTTCCATTCCGCGTCGGTCACCACCCCCGGTCCACCCGGCATCACCGGCTCCTGTTGCCCCATCGCCACTTCCGCCGTTCGCCTGTTAGAAGTAGGCACCACTTTTTCTGACGGCTCCGGCTCCACAAACCCCGCCTCCACCACGCCCTGCGCCCCCGCAGGAGCCATCGCTGGTGCGGGCATAGTCACGGGCATCCCCGGCATCGCTGGCGCTACAGCGGGCCTGGGACGTGCAGGAACGGGCAATCTGGACGTCGGCGAGGCTGGAACAAATGAGGCGCGGGGAGGTACTACCGTGGCCGTGTTATTTCCCGTGGCCGTGTTCGCAGGTGTTTCCATCGGTTCGATTGTAACCTGAGAGGGTACGGAAACGGAAGAAGTTTCGGAAAGTTGCTTCGGTGCCTGTTCCGTCGCGGCCTGGGCGTTCAGCCTCTCCTGGAGAATGTTCTTCATTTTGGCGATATCCGCCACCTGTTGATAGCGTGACCGCGCCTGTTTCCCGGCCCACAATCCAAATGCCGCCTCGATTCCCGCGGTGCCAAGTTGCCGGACGGTCCCGAGGTAGTCGCCCTGCTTGAAGGCGTCCCACGCCCCCATGACGCTTTTCCCGGCACCCTTGCCCGCCTGGACAGCGAAATACCCCGAGAGCGCCGCATCAAGCGCAGCGAAGGCTTGACGGGCAGCCGCACTCTGGGACGCGACAGCGGCACCACCCGCCGCTTCGGCCGCAACAGGGATGGCGAGCGTGGCAACCTCACCGGCGGTCGGAGTTCCCGGGAATCCCGCAACCTGGCTGGAGCCGAGACGCTTGTTCGATTCGGCGAGGCGGGATTCGACGGCCTCGACGCCACCCGGTTGTTTGGCCCATTCGGAGCGGATCTGGTGGCCGGCGGTGATGGGCTTCACCACATCGGGCAGGGGCGCCGGGCCTGGAGGCACGCCGCCGAGTTGCTCGAGGCCCGGGATGGACTCGGCTTTTGGCGGTGCGATGGAGGATATCGCCCCGTACTTTTTTGCCAGCGAGTTGTAGTCTACGCTGTGCTTTCCGGTCGGCACTGCAATATCCGCAAAGTCATCATAAGACCCTGGATACTTGCCCTTTACGGTTCTTCCGAGTTCCGCATCGGGCATGTCATCATACGCACCGGGATATTTCGCCTTGACCTTCTTCCCGAGGTCCACAATCGTCAGGGTGCTGTCTGCCATTGGATTTCCTTAGTCCGTGGTCGCTTCCATGGAGCGCTTCATGAGAACCTCCATGCCCTTTTTGAACGCAGCGGCACCACCCGGCGAGGTGAAGGTGTGAACGACGCCATCAGGATCGGTGACGGTGTAGGTTTTCTCTGGCTTGGGTGCGGTATCTGCTTGCGCCGCTTCCTGCAAACCCATCGCTGGGGAGCGAACGGTGACCGACTGACTCGGCGTGATCGCAGTGCCACCGATACCGCGAGCGATCTTCTTGATAAGGAATTCAGAATCCCCACGGCGACCCCTCGCAAGTGCCTTGGCGAGTTTATCCTTGGCAACCGCACTTACCGTACCCCATGCGGGGCTGGCGGTGATCTGCTCCAATAAGCCGGCGCCATAACGACCAAGGACGAGGCCGGTGGGTCCGTGAGAGACGAACCCCGCAGCGGAACCGGCGGCCTTTGCCATTTTGTGACTCAGCGGCTTTGCCTGCCCCTCGCGGCGCATCATTGTATCGCCCACGACCTTGGAGACGTTCTTCCAGAAATTGAAATCCTTGTTCAGCCTGTCGATATTGGGATAAGCCTGCGCGAGTTCGTTGCGTATGCCATCGGCAGCCATACCGTGAGCCTCAGCCATACTCTCATCAGCAAGAGCCTTTCCTTCATAGCGTCCGGCTTTGGCTGCAATGGAGTCAAAGTACTGGCGCACGGAGCGCAGCCGGTCAACCGGAATTTCGCGTGCCCCCGTCGCGGGGTTGACCTCCGCAACTGAGGCGAGGGCATCCTTTAGTGAATCGACGTGTCCGATACCTGTTTCGGCAAGTGGGCCTTTAGGCACTCGCCCGCCGCTGGTCACTACCGTGTAGGCATCTTCCGCGGATTGCTGAATTCGCTGGAGGATGGGGTCCAGTTCTATTGCCGAACCCGATGGCAAATTATCGAACTCGTCTCCAATGGCTTGCCCAAGACGCTGGACGTTTCGCGTTACCTTGGCGTTCAAACCCTTCATCGTGAGCGCCGTAACACCCTCGTCAATGAGGCGCGGAACCACCTTTTGAGACAGGAACTTATTGCCCTGTTTTGTGGCGTTCAGCACTCGCCCGTATTGAGCGCGCGCCGAGTTCTGTAGTCCACGCGCGACGGGGGGAATGGCCTTTCCAGCAATAGGCAGCGCGCCACCGAGAACAGTGGCTTCTGCCGTGGCCCCCGGATCTCCACCGCTCTGGATGCCAGCGACGGCACCGGACGATACCCCCTCAAGCGCAGCGCGGGCAGGAAGGCGCAATCCCGCCGCCTTAGCCGCTTTGCTGGCCGCGCCCACTGGGATAGCAAACTCCGCCGCCTGCTCGACGAACTTGCCAGCCTTGCCCGCGAGAGAGTCCGGGGGTGTGGATAGGCTCTCTATGCGGCGGTCAAGCGCGGCCCGGGCTTCGGGAGATACCCCGACCGGAGGCATTACCTTCCCGCCGAGTTTCAGTAGGTTGCCAGCGGTGCTGAGGACGCCAGCGCCGACACCCTCAACAAAATCGAGCGGTGCCGCCGCAATCGGGTTCTCGATACCGAGCTTTTGCGACAGCGAAGTGGGAGGCTTGGGCGTATCCGCAAAATCGTCGTATGATCCGGGGAACTTCGCTTTTGTCCTGCGCCCAAGTTCGTCATCCGCGAGGTCGTCATACTGCCCCGGAAACTTGGCTTTGATTTTCTTGCCGAGATCGACAATGGTTTCTGGCATGGCTACCTGATCCCCAGTGGGTCTTGTTTCTTGCTGCCGTCAGTAGAGCCGCCGCGGATTCCGAGTGGATCGGCTTTGCTGGTGTCGCCGGAACTGCTACCCTTATAATTGCCGCCGACCCCAAACAGATCCCACACGCTCTTGCGCGCCGTGTCCACGCTACGCCGCATGACCTTGCCCATCTTGTCGGTAGAATTCGTGACGGCCGTAGCAAGTCCAGCCAGGGAGCCCGCCGCGATACCGTTCCGAATGGTCAGATCAGCGTCTCGCTGGTCGCCGAGCGTAATGTTGTTTCCGCTTCGTCCCTGTGTTGCGGCACCGTAAGCCGCCAACTCGTTGCGCAGTTGGTACAAGTGCAGGGCATATTGCTGGGCCAGCGGGTCATTGACTTCCTGTCCAGCCCAGATTTTGGCGATGTTCGCAAACCGCAACTTCTTCAAGTCCTGGTCTTTGACAACGCCCTGGAGGTTCTCAATGGTGCCCTGCAACTCCGACTCCATGATCTTGGTGTTGTTCATACGGGCAATGTTGCCGGACAGCACGGTGTTGTAGGTCTGATACTGCGAGGACAGGGTGGAAACGTCAACGCCTCGCTTATTGGCGAATTGCTGGGCCTCCCTGAATGCCGCAGAGCGTGTCTTGGCATCGCGCGGGAGTTTCGATGCCTGCCCCGTGAGGGCCAGGAAGGCTGGCATCGAGAGGCCGGTCTGCGCCAGGATGCTTTGGCTTGCCGGGTCGGGAGTGAGCGTCTCGACCTCGCCAGTGGAACTGCTTGCAGCCCCACGCGCCGCAGCAACCGCCATCTGATCCCGCTTCCTCGCATCAAGCGCGGCCTTGGCGTCCTTGTCGCCTCTTGCGGCGCGCAATCGCAACTCCATCTCGCTGACGTTGTTCTCGGCATTCAGGCGGGAGATGTCCGCTGTGCTCTGCTGCGCTGGTGTCATCCCGATATTCCGCACCACCGCAACCGTTTCCTTTGGTTTCCAGAGGTCCGGATGCGGGAACGCCGCCGCGATCGCCGGATTCTGCGCCCGAATGCCGTACCACGCCTGCGCGTAGTCGTCCTTGGACTTGTCGGCGGAAGCGGCCAGTGTCGCGGCTGCGTTCTCGCGGACCTTGACTTGTGCTTCAGCTTCTTTGCCGGGAAGGGTGGCCTTGTGCTCAGCCGCTTTCCGCGCCTCCTCCGCATCCAGCCGCGCCTGTTCCCGTGCTTTGATAGCCGCCTCGTCCAGTACCTTGCCCGTCATGAGGATATTCCCCATGTGCGAGAACGCATCGTCGCCCGGGTACACGTCCGGCAACTCGCCGGGTTTTACAAGTCCCTCACGCAACGCTTGCTGAACCGCGCCGGAGTAGAGCGCCTGCTTCTGCTCCAGCGTCGTCTGCGGAGTGAATGCCTGCCGCGTGGCACCGTAGATCCCGCGCAGCCGCTCTCCCCGCAGGGCGTCAGCCTTGAATAGCGACTCGTCCTTGTCGGCATTCGACTTGATCGTGTCGTTGATCGACCTCTGGAGTTTGAACACGGTGTCCTGGCGGACCTTCCCGGCGAGCACTCCAGGGAGTTTGGTGATATCGCCACCCACCTCCCCATACGCCCGCTGGATAGCCTCCTGCTCCTGCGCCTCGAGCGCCTTTTCCTGGTTCGCCAACTTGACGGCCTGCAATCGTTCAGCCCCCAACTGGCGGTCCTGCATCATCTGTGCCAGCGACGCCGCGTGCCCCATGGCTTGAATGGGGCTCTGGACCTGGGGGACTTGGACCTGGAGAGGGATATTAGGATCGATCGGCATAGTGGCTATCTCCTAACGAATTGCGCCGCTACCCGTAACTTTAGCATTGAAATTACGGATACGGAAGAGTACTATGGAAACGTGGAGGATCTAGATGAGTAGCAAAATTGAACGCCAGAGCACCACGAGGCGCTTCGGTAGCGAGGCTGATGTCGAACAACTTACGGGTTTCAGCCGACGAACGTTACAGAAAGACCGCGTAATCGGTCGCCACCGCTTCACGTGGTACAAAGTCGGCGGCAAGGTACTGTACGACCTGAACGAGGTGGAGGCAACGATCCGAGCAAGTCAAGTCGCTCATGGCAATATGCCGAACCCTGAAACACAGGGGTTACCGTGTCTCTATATCAGCACCGAGGGGCATCCGGCGTGTGAAATCCAAACGCGGCTTCTGGAGAGGTTTGGGGTCACAAAAGAAGCCCTTGAGACTGAACTGGAGCGTCGTAAAGCACTTAAGCCCACTACGCCGACCCTCACCGTAGACCCCGTTCAGCCAACCGCAAGACGAGTGGTTGACGACCTTCGTCGTCCCGACGCGCATCGATAGCGGTCTCGTTACGTAGGTAATTGCACGGGCAACTGTGGTGGTGCCGGGATCTGCTGCATATAGCTATTCGCCCACCTCTGATAGTTCGCGTTGGTTGTCGGATTGACAGCCGTGGGGGCATACGTGAGTGGCTGTTGCTGCCACGGAGGGCCGTACTTGTCCAACATAAAGAGGTTCTGCGCGTTGTTTGCGGCACCCGTAATGCCGCTCCAGAGCGCATTTGTTCCGCCTACGACGCCACTTGCCCTCGCGTTCGCGCCACCCATCACCGCATCGGCCTTGATCTGCTGCCCCCGCATGATGAGGTCCGCCACGGACTGCGCGCCGCCGGTGCGGAACCCGCCCGCTGTCCGCGCACCTTCCATGATGTTGCCGGAGGTCTGGTTGCCGTAGTTCGCTCCCGCCTGGAGATACTGGCTAGTCGCGTTCTGCCCAATCCCCGCCAATCCCGCAAACATGTTGTACCGGGAGGTCCGGTCAGCCTGGAAGCGGTCGAAAGCCTTGGCATACTCGTCGGACGCCACGCCCTGCGAGTAGCGCGCGAGAGACTTGAGCGCCGCGCCACCCAGGGACGAACCCCGCGCCGCTGCACTCGCCTCCAGCGCCTTCTGCCCCTGCTGCAACCGGAAGTCGAAGCCGGGATCGAGTTGCAGGTCCGCCATCGTAGGGGCTTTGGCGAACGACCCACTCATCAGGTCGGCAAGGCTAGTGACGGCCTGCGCCCCGGCCTGGCGGTACGGGTTCGTCGCATCGCCAGCGGTGTCGTAGACGCTCTGGAGGACGCCATTGGCATCGACAACGCCCTGCTCGACCCCGCCAGCGGCACGATGGGCCTCGTTGTTGATGTACTGGGCATATTCACCAGCAACCTGCGAGGCTTGATCCCCGACCTTTGCCGCGGCGTCCGCCTGGATCTGAGCCGCTTTCTTCGCGGCGTTCTTGCCGAAAAGACCGCCGAGAATACTGGAACCACTTGAAATAGCTCCGACAGTTAAGGCGCCCTCGAATGGCATAGGTCAAAACTCCTTCACGTAGATTTTCCAAGCGGCGGGCTTTAGCCCCATCCGCACAGCCACTTGCTCTGAACCCTTATTGCTCGGGAACATCAGATACCCCTTGCCCCCGGCGTTTTTCACTAACTCATCGAGCGCCACGCCCATCTGGTCCGGCACGCCCTTACCGCGCCATTCCGGGTCCACCCATAGCGGTCCCGCATGGATCAGTAGGTTGATCCCCCACATGCCCACGATCTTGCCGTCCACCTCAGCGACGATGGCGGTATTCTGCTCCGCGCGAGGCAGGGTGTCTCCCTGTTGCTCGTATGTTCCACGCAACCGCTCCCATTCCTCGGGTGGGATGTGCCGCACCGTCACTTCGCCCATTCGTCCCTCGTCAACTCGTAAATCCGCATGTCCCGCAACCGCCCGCCCTGCATCGTGTGCCCCGGCAGCACGTTCTTCAGCCGCATCCCGATTCGCTCGCTGAAGGACTTCGACGGTGCGTTGTTGTCGAGCACCCAGCCCTGGATGTGGGTGACGGAACCGCTGAATACTTCCGCCATCACCATCCGCGCCGCCTCGTCCATGATTCCCCTGCCCCACGCCCGCCGCGCGCTGGCGATGTAGGACTTCGCGCCCATCGTTCCCATGGGTTCGATCAGCACCGCGCCCACCACCACCCCGTCTGCCAAGTCGATTACGCCCCAACTCCGAAGCCGCGCCAGCACCTCGCGCATCCGTGCTTCAAATAAGGCCGGGTCTTTCGGAAAATCATCGGTGGCGGAAATCAGCGCCGCACTCATCCAGTGGTAGAGGTCGGGGATGCCGCTCTCGGGGAACGGCGAGACAAGGGCGACCTGCACTACCTGAACTCCACCCCACTCGCCAGGATCGTGACCGTGGCCCCGGGCGCTCCTCCTGCCACGGCCTGAATCGCCCCGCCCGGTTCGAGGATGTGGCCTTCGGCTTCCTTCACCACGACGGTCTTTCCACCCGGAACCGGAAGGACATTCACGAGCATGTTCGCCGCGCCCGCCGTATCTCCCACCGGCACCAGATAAATCGTCACCGTTTCATCCACCGCGCTCGTATTCGTCAACGTCAGTTTCCGGATGTACGTCCTGGTTTTCTCAGTCGTGGTGCTTCGATCTGGTGCCGCGTAGAACTCCTGAACCGAAGCGGTGAGCAGAGACAGGGGGGCGGCAAGCCTGGAATTGGGGATGAGTCGCGCTGGGGTTACCATAGCCGCTTACTCCGTAACCGTGAACCCGTCCCGCTCAAGTGCCGCGATGCAGTCCTCGCGCGTCGGGTCGATGTGAATACGGGTTAAGTCGCCGTTGGGCGCGAACATCAGGAATTGCGCTCGCCCGTCCGGCCGCTCCATCTCCAGCACGGAATGCGTCACGCCGTTCTTTGTCGCCGTCATGTGGTAAGAATTCCTCCGGTAAAGCCGTGAGTGGTGGTCGAAACCGACGTTCCGGTCTGTACGGTCATCGAGACATTCGCATTCGCCCAGTTTTGGTATTGCAGTGTGGTTGTAACCGGAACCACCGCATAGACCACGGTGCGGTTGGAGGTCAACCCAGTGGCGCTGTTGGCCTTGTAACCTCCAATCACGTTCAGGTTTCCAGCGCTGTCCAGTGTTGCTCCGGCCGCCCCACCCGCTTGCGTGTCAAAACTGATCGCCCCTCCAACCCCTCGTTGGTTGTTGCGGAGGTGCAAAACATCGGGGTTTGCACCATCGAGCGTCAACAATGCCCTTGCCGTGCCAGCCGAATCCTTGGAGTCGAAACCGTAGTTGTTATCGATGACGATTCCGCGACCAGTGACGAGGATCAGGCTCGCGCCGTTGTCGGTGACCGCGCTTTCATCCACCGTTCCGGCCTCACTCACCTTGGGGATGGCCCCAGCGTTGGTCAGGTTATTCCGTCCAAGCACGGCATCTTCGTCGGATTGCGTTAGCGTGACGGCAAGCAGCCGCGTCAAATCCTCAATACCCGCCGGCAGCGTGGCGAGCCCCACGAAGAACTCCGCCCATGCCTGCGTCAGCCGACCCTCGACCTGCAAGGGGGTGCGCAGCAAGCCCTCGAGAGTGATCTGCCCCGGCATTACGCCCCGCCTTTCGACAACTCGAGATAGGCGTTGAAGATTGCCACCTTGCTCTTGCCTGTGATGTCAACCTGCGGAACGAGGTCGTGCGCCCCGCCGATGCGCCGCCACACGAACCGCTTGCCACGGTCGTCCTGGTGGGGCGCGCTGGGGGCGACTGCCTTTGCCGTTCCGAACGTCTTGCCTCCATTGCGGGAAACCGAAAGCGTCACGCTGGCTGGTTCCACTTCCGCCGCAATCGTCCAGGCGTCCCCAACCGCGTGGCCCGTGGTGGCGTAAAACCTGACCGTCACGCCGTCACTGAGAGTCTGTGTCGCGCCCGTGATCGCCACGCCAGCGGTCCAGGCACCGCCACTCTTGCGCCACTTGAAGGTGTCCGGTGTGCCCGCCGCGTCGATCTGCACTGTGAAGGTTGTGCTTGCCGTCCCGGTGTACGTCCCGCCGCTCACGGCATCGTTGAGGGCTGCGGGGCCGGTCGGAACATACACGGCCTTGCTAATACCTCCGAGGTCCGCGTCAATCTCCATCCGGTGATAGAAGTTTTCCCGGTTCTCGTTGGAGAGGTGAGGTGCCGTGCGCCTCCGCTTGATGTCGCTCCCGTTGTCGTCGTAATACTCCGGCGACAGGTGGTACAGATTCCCGCTCAACGGATCGCCTACGATATGGCCCGTGACGCCCGTAAGCGCCACGTCCTCCCACTCAGCCAGGAACGTGTGGTATCTGTACATCGGGTTGCTGAACTTCGGGATGAGTGAGTTCCACGCTGCCCGCTCGTGCCATATGCCGGTGGTCACGTCATAGACCCACGCCGGATTCGTACCGGGGAAGTTAATGACCCAGAACAGGTGCCCTTGCTGCGTGTAGGCGAAACTGCTGGCCTTGCGGGCAGCCTGAGACGGAGACATGGTGCGCCACGCATACTCGACCGCATGGGTGGAAACGCGGCGGGGCTGGAACCCCTCCGCCAGATAGGCTACCGGTCCACCTCGCGCATCCATCCCAATCCAGCCGATCATTCCTCCGAGCGAGACCGGAGACCACGGCGACAGGCACCCCTGCTGGATTACCGGTGCGACACGGGCGAACGGGAAGTCGGGGTTACCGTTATTCGCCCAAGCCTCCGCTGTCTGCGAACCAAACAACCAGAGATACTGGCCGTCCACGTGGACAGCAACGAGATTGTCGGGGTGCCCGCTTTTCACGTCGTACCTCAACCCATCCCACGGTGACGCCCCGCTCCAGAGTTCCGACACATAGAACCGATTCCAGTTCGCATCGAGCGCCGAGCCATTGTCGATCCATGCGTTCGTAATGAAGTAGCCGTCCAGGAAGCCGCCCGTTACAGCCTTGAGCGCCGGGGTGCAGGAGAAAGCTACGCCGGCCTGAACGCCTGCGCCCGCGTCTACGGTGAGCGCGGTTTCGCTCGCCACCTCAGTGACGGTGTACGTGACGGCGTTGATCGTGATGGTTTGGCCCTGCATCAGAACGTCGAACTTGTCGCCGCTTACCCACGTGACGGCGGTGCCGTTCGTATTGCATGTGCCCGTGAACGTGTCGAACGTAATGGCCGTGAGCGAAACTCCGTCGTGCCGATAGGCCCGCCCGGAGGCGATTACAAACAACTCCCTGCCGTTGCTGAAGATTTGAACCGGGCTATGGTCGGCATCATCGGCGATCGTATGGACTGAAGTACCAGCCTTTAGCGCTGCTGTCCCACCCGGGCCCGATCCGTCAACCTCGAAGAATCTGGTTCCAGCCGCAACCCACAGCCTGCCCCCACCGCTAAAGAGGCCGCGAATGGGTGTGCAGGCTCCGGGCACCAAAGCGTCGAAGTCCGTCACGTCGCCGAACAGATGCACTCCCGGCGTGCCGACATACGTGAACTTGTTCTTGCCTTGCCCGGTTTCGTCCAGCTCCGGGTAGAGATTCACCGCCCGTTGGCAGTTGGCCTGGACGGAGGGCAGCGCGTAGCTGCCCCCAACAAAAGCATCGAACTTCATAGGACCGCTTCCTTGCCGCCAAGTCTCCGGAGGCCATGAGGCGCGTGCTGCCGTGGTGGTGTTAGGATTGAGCCATGCTTAGAATTGCGCTGCTTCTCATGGTCCTGTGCGGTTGCACCAGCCGCTCCTACCGCCAGCCCTCGGATATCGCTAATCTTGCGCAACTCGCCCGGGAGCATGGATATCGACTTGTCCACAATTCCGGCTCCCTTGTCCTGATTGCCGAACGCGGGCAGATGCCCGGGAGCGTGCGCGGGGCTAATCTTCCGTTCCCGCTCGGCCCTGAGCTTCGGGCTCGCTACGGCGACGTGATAGTGGAGGTGAGGGCGCATTTCCAAACCCCTACTGATGCCGGAACACGCAATCCACGTTCGACGCCGAGGCCGCCGCAGCTGTAAGCGCCGCTATGCGTATGTCGATACTGCCGGCGGCTTGGTTGACGTAGCCAACGATGGTGGGCACGCCCGTGATGGTCCCGCGCAGCGAGCAGGTGGCGACGTAGTTGGTGTCTGGGAATGGCTGCGTCAGGGTGAGAGTCGTGTCGCACGTCGCGGCAACGCTCGCCACCGTCGAGCAACTGGCGCCCCAGCGCTGGTAGTAGAACCCTGGCAGGGACGCGGCGTAGGAAGTCGGCACGGTGTTGAATTTGAAGCACTGGGTGCCGGCCGCAAAGCCCGTGTTCACATCGCAGGTATTGCCCGCCAGATTCAGTGTGGGGATGGGGGCTGCACCGGACACCTCGATGCCGTACTTTTGCTGTGCGTTGCCAAATCCATCTCCGGACGAGCTGTAGAATCCGCCCATTACCGTGACTTCGCTCGCCTGGATGGTGACGCCCGCCCGCTTGTCGTCGTCGGCGTGCTGCGCCACCCCATTCCGAGCGGCAGTAATGCCGGAGATCAACACGCCGCAGCTTTTGATCTTTACGCCGGACAGTGCATTACCCACGACCTTCACGCCATAGATACTCAAGGCGCCGGTGGAACTGGGGCAGGTCCCGGTATCGTTTCGGTCGTCAAGCTCTATACCATACGCTGCATTGGTGGGAGTCGTAAGGTGAGTGGGGTAGCCGACGTTGAGAGTGTTCAGGCCAGACCCGCCAACGTTCATGTTGCGCAGGGCGTGCTCGTTGCCGAACGTCTTCATATACAGACCACTCAGGTTGTCTGCCTCAGCCCGCAGATCCTCCAGGATGAAGGCGTAGATTCCCTTGCCATCCTGCCCCTCCACCCTGATCCCGTTGCCCTGGTTGGCGAACGTGAGGATGTGCCGCATCTCGGGGGCGATCATGGAGATGGGCGAAGTGGTGTTGTCGATGAAGAACCCGTGCCGGCCGTTCCCGCCCGCCCCGCACTCCTTTACTTGCCACTGCATCACCACATCGATCCCATCCGGCTCAAAGTAGAAGCCGTCGAGCACGGAGTTCTGCACCTGTACTTCCGTCAAGTGGCTGTAGGTGGTTGGGCCGAGACGAAGCCCGTGGTAGTGGTGCGTGAGGTAGACGCGGCGCGCTTCGAAATTGGTGGTATTTGTATCGGTGACGATACCGTCGCCGCCGGCCGTGGGGACCGCCGTGCGCGTGATCTTCATGTCCTGCACCAGTCCCCACCACGCGCCGTTATAGATGTGGACAGCCGGCAGCGTGGGACTTTCGCACGTGAGGATCGTCGCCTCGATGCCCTGACCGATCAACGATTGGTTGCGGCGCGCGATGGCGACGTTGCAGGCCGACAGCGTACCTGCTGGAGCCGCCACGACTCCACCAACAGCGGGTAGAATGTTCAGCGCCTCGGTGATGCCGCTCGTGCCCGATGCAATCGTCCACGCGCCGCTGTGGTTGTTCGCGGGAGTGAAAAATACCGTGCCGCTCGCTGCCCCGGAAGTGCAGGTGCCGCCGCTGATAATGACCCATTCCGCCGTGCCCGTCCCGCCCGAGATGTAGAGCGAGTGCCCGGTGTTTGTCCCGTTGACCCCTTGAGGGCAGGGTGCGAGTGTGACGGAGTTGATGATACTTGCGGTGAGCGAGCCACCGGGTGCCTGCGCTGCGAAGTTGTAGTCGCTCGCGTTGATGGCCGGGGTGCTGGCGCGGACGTTGATGAGATTCGCCCCAAGTGCTGTCTCAATAGCCTTAACTTCCGCCGCGAGTTGGTTGTGGTTCCGCGCGATCGGATAGGACATGACCGTTCCGTTCGCAACGTGATACGACGCCGTCGTGCCATCGAACCCGCGTCCATCGATATTCGGGCAGGACGCATCACCCACCTGTACGGTCGTCCCTACAACGGAGCACACCTTGACGATTTCCACGCCCGAAAGCGTGAGAAAGGTGTTGGGTGCGATTCCCGTCGCGCTCCGTACCGTGAAACTCGTCGCGCTCGGGGTGATGCCCGCCGCGAGGGTCGTATTGATTCCATTGACCGCCACGCCGACTTTTCCATCAGTGACGACGGAACTCGGGTACGTCGCGGGCTGGGCATACGCCAGTACGGCAAGTAGAGAGGTGATTACAAGTTTGTGCATGTTATCCTCCCGCCTCAAGGCGGTAGTTGGTGGGGTTTTTATTGAGCCGGAGCCGCTGGCGGAGGCGCGACAACCACAGGCTGCGGCGGAGGCCCTGCCGGACTCCCCATGATGGCCTGGTTCAGCCCGAAGATCGAAGCCTTGGCGTCGTCTGCCGCCATCTTGAGTGCATCGACCGCCACGCCGCTCTCCCGCGGATACTCGTAGTAGAGTTCCAGCGCGAAGGCCGTCCGCAGGGCGCGCTCGTAACCCGGAGGAAGGTCGATGCTGGCGGATAGGCTGGCGAACGCCGTGAGCGCCATGTAGCTGAACAGTTCGAGTGATCCGCCGTTCGCCGGGATGGGTCCGAGGTACAGAGTCGCGTTTGGGTATCCCGCGTCATAGAACCCCACCTCCGCGAAAGCCCCACCGACGCCACGCTTCGGGTAGTTCGCCCATTCCTCAGCCGTCACGAGCCGCACGCCACGGCTGATGCTGCTGCCAGCGGCGATCGACGCAGCCAGCACGCGCACGGGCCGTTCCGTGGCGAGGCTCCCGCCCACGCCCACGGTGTAGCTCGCCGCCCCGCTCAGCACCAATGTCTCGCGCACTTCCATGAGCCCGGAGCCGATGGGCTTTTCGCTGTGGAGATTCAGCGTTCCAGCGGTGACCTTCGGGGCAAGATGGATCTTCGCCAGCGGGTAACCGTGCTCGTAGTACAGCCCCTCCGCGAAAGCCGCCGTGCCAGCCTTGTCCTGGATGGTTGCCCACTGTTGCGCCGTGAGGATGGGAACCGGCACGTCAATGACAGCCGTGCTCACCACGGATGCGGCCTTGATCTTGACGGGCCGCGCCACGCCATTGAGGGAGTAGGACGCGGCACCCGTAAGCGCAACCGTGCTGCGCGTGATCTGGTAGACCGGGAGTCCCTGCGCGCTCCAGGAAGCGAGAAACTGGTTCAACTTCACCAGGGCGTCGTTCGATTCCTCCGTGGAGGGAGTATCGCCTGAGCCGATGGCACCGATATCACGGAAGGCGGAGGTGATGAGTTGCTGAACGGTGGTAGACATGATTTACTCCCCGGAATAGATGTCGAAACCCGCGCCCCGCTGAAGCACACCCGGATCGCAGCGCAGTTCGTGGACGACGATGTTGGCCCGCTTGATGGCCGCCTTGTACTCGCGGGCTTTCTCGAGAGCCAGCGGGCTGATCTTCGCCCGGTCAGGAAACCGCAGGGCGAGTTCTTCGGCCAGGTTGTACTCGATGGCTGCGAGATACCCCGGGGGCAGCGCCACTGAGTCCGTGGCGTTCGTGAAGCCAGCGAGCAAGCCCTTCCAGTAGAGGGCTGCCTGATGCGCCGCGGTAGGCACCGGCCAGAAGTGCAGAATGCCGAGCGGATAGGTCGTCTCGTACCAGACCTTCTGCGGCAGTGTGGAGGTCGTGAGTTTCCCGCTGATTTCCTGCCAGCCCTGATCGGTGATGACCTCGATG
The DNA here is from genome assembly GCA_021372245.1 of Terriglobales bacterium. GTDB lineage: Bacteria > Acidobacteriota > Terriglobia > Bryobacterales > Bryobacteraceae > JAJFUV01. The sequence goes on along the minus strand of JAJFUV010000240.1, from coordinate 31,846 downwards.
GGGCGCTCCCGTGGATTCACCGGGTCGGACAGATCCACCGTGGATGCCCGGTCGATCTTCTGTGGGCGCACCACGTCGAAATCCCCGGCGTCCCCGATGGTGTAGTCACCCTGCGAGGGAATCAGCGTGAACAGGTTGCGGCTGGTGACGTGGAGGCACAGGCGCTCAGTATTCCAAGCGTCCAGCATGGCGTTGAGGACCGCCATGCCGTCGTCGAGCTTTGCGGCCCCGTAGCCTCGCCCCGCCTCAGAGAGAATGCCCGCGATGCGGTAGGCGTGGTAGAGGATGTCGGATACCTTGATGGCGGTGGCTGAGACAGAGGCCAAGCCGCCCCAGGGAGCGGAACCCCATGTGGACATAGTTGAATCCTTTAGGAAAGGGAGGTGGTTACGGATGGAATGCGGTGGTTTTCAGGCACCGCGATTGACTTGCGCCGCAAGCGCCGTTGCCAGCAGCAAAAGCAAGACGCCTGCGCGTTTCATTGCGATACCTCGATGTTCACGATGATGCCCGCGCTGGCGACCAGATAAATGCCATTCAAATCTTGAGCCGCTGGTCTGCGATACGGGCGGCTGTCGCCTTTCTGGAGGTGGTACGCGCATCGCTGCGCCACGCCTGCTCCCGCGAAGGTAACGTGGTCGTCGCCCACCAGGACGCTTCCGGCAGGCGAGAGCGGGTCTACTTGGATCATGACTTCGCGGCCGGTTCCGGGGCAGTTAGGCTCGATAGCCCTGATGAGGGCCATTAGGTTGATGCGATTCGCGTCCGCGAAAGTGTGAGTGACTCCGACGAAGGGTTTTTCATTGTCAGGCATGGTGGTTCTCCTCTACCGCCCAGGAAGGTAAGGTGGGGCGATCCGAAGACCGCCCCGGAGTAGTTACAGGATGCGGGTGAACGTCATGCTCGCGCCGACGAGCACTTTGGTCTCGTCTGCGTGGGCAGTCTTCTGCGCGGCCTGAAACTGGATGGTCCCGCCAGTCCCTACCACGCACGTTCCCTCGATCACGGTGCTGATTACGGCCGGGCCACCACCGCCGCCGGCGGAATCCGTCAGCAGGGCTTGGTCGGTGTTGGTAGTCGTGTGAGTGATTGCCGCAGCGGAGGCCGTGAAGGCGCGCGACGTGGCCTCGATAGAGGTCATCACCGTGCCGGTATACTTGAAGGCGTATTTCACGCCCGCGTTTGCCGTGGTCACGCCGGGGACGTTGATGTAGAAGCGGTACGTCCCGGGCACGACCGTTGTTACCATCCCGACGACGTTGGTAAGCGTTGTGCCGGTGGTCCCGGTAACGGCGACGAACTCAGTCGTGGCCTTCACCGTGTCGCCATTGATGTTTCCCGTGATGGTCTTGTTGGTGAGGGTCTGAGCGGCGGCCAGGTAAGCCACCTTGTCATTCCCCAGCGGGTCATCGTAGGTCACGCTCCGAGCCGCAGCCGTCGCACCAAAGATCAGGTGGAAGTTGTTGGTCGCGGCGGTGCCGAAGTAACCCCCGGCGAAAGGCTTCGCTGCGGTGCCAACGGTCGGAGATCCCGCCGTGGTCGCCCGAATGTCCGTGGTAACCGCCGGACTCGTCAGCGTTGGGGCAGTGCCGAGAGCATAAGCGCCAGTGCCTGTGACGGTCGCGCCAGCGGAACTGCCCCATCCAATCAGCGCCCAGCGTTCCGGCGAGCCGGTGCAGTCAAACACGTTGCCGGTCGGAATCGAGACAGCCGGAAGCGTGGGTTCCGCCGTCGATACGCAAGGCCCATACGGGTCGGCATTCTTGAAATGGCCGGGAGGGGCCACCCACACCGTATCGGCGGAGTAGTGGGACATGATCGGCGTGCCGAACTGGCCGCGCTTCACCTGGACCACAAGGCCGCTGATGGACACTACCGTCATGGCCTCCTTGTTCACATAGAGGACCGTGTTGATGGCGTTGTTGCGCCCCGTGGCTACCATGCCGGTGTTCGCGGCCACTGTGACGTATTCCTGTTTGGTGTCCACGGCGGCGGAAAGGGTCGTGCTCGTGGTCGTGGCGAGGGCTGGAGAGATGAGCAGAAACAACAGGGCGGCAATGCCCAGTGCGTTGAAACTCGTTTTCATTGTCATACTCCTGAAAGTGGCAGGTCGTACAGCAAGCGGTGCTCATCGGACCACTTGCGGCACCCGGCCTGATTGGATGGAATACCCAGTTTCCTATTCGCCCGGCGAACGCGCTGCGTCTCCATCATTTTCTTGTTTCGGCATGGCTTGCAGTAGCGCACGCCGTTAGGAAATTGGCTATACGGCCCACCGCACTTCGGGCATACCAACCGCCTGAAGTTTCGAGCGGCCATATTGTTACTGGTGTCGGCGAGGCTGTTTTCGCGAGCCGTCACGGCACGGAGATGTTCTGGGTTGCAGCAGGATTTCACTGCACAGAGATGGTCGAGTTGAAGACCTTCTGGAACCGGGCCATTGCGGTACTCCCAGATGACGCGGTGCACAACCCGAACCTTTCCCTGGTGCCCACAGTGCCCATACCCCTTCTGGTCGGTATAACCAGTCCAGATATGACACCCTGTTCCCGGGTTCACCTTTACCTTTTTCAGCAAGTGCGTAATATCCTCGCGGTGCCATGTGCTTGAGCACTCGCGGGAGCAGAACTCGCGCTTCGCGTACTCGGATGGTTTGCGGGCGGGAGGTATGACCCGCCCGCAATGTCGGCATATACGATCCATGATTACAGTATAGCAACCGTAGCCGTAACCGTATTATCCGACTGGGAGTTACGGCACTCAGGACAGAATGCGGACGGCCAACTCCGGCCGAACGCAGCGGACTCCGTACAGAACGTCCAGCCTCCAGATGTTGAGGTCGTGCATGATGTCGTAGTCGCGCATCACGCGCAGGCTCAGGCCGAAGTCGGTATCGGACACCCGGCTCCCCTTGGCCGCGTCATTCAGCGGAAGGTCGGCGCAAGCCAGCACGAGGGCATCGCGGTGGAACGCGAGACCTTCGCGGTGGGTAACGCCAGCGATGGTGCCAAAGTCCGCCGTGCCCTTCCCGAACACGGAGATGGCCTTGCCGATCACCGGGACGGAATCGACCGTCTGGAACGCGCCCGTGGCGGTGATAGCCGGGGACACGGTGACGGCCATGTCGCCCGCGCCGTCAGCCGTGCAGAGCGACGTCACCGTGAACTTCTGGGGTTCCCCGGTGCTCTGCCGGTTCTGCGGGTTGACCTCGTAGCAGTCGGCGATGGTGATGATGTCGCCTTCATTCAGGATCCCGCCGGCAGCCCACGCCTGCGTGGACAGCGTGGTCGCACCTGCGGCGGGAGCGGCCTTCACGGTCGGGTTGCTGGCACCGAGCGCACCTACGGCGTGGCTCGGGCAGTTCTGGTCCATGTACCACTTGAAGCCGGCCGCATCCGTGATCTTGCCCTTCTCGAAGGCCATGGAGACCTGGGAGGCGGAGTGGAAGCGGTCCTTCAGGGCGTAGGCGATCTTCGCTTCCATGGTCGGGTTGATGACCACGGCGAGCTTGTCGTCGATGGGGGCACCTGCGTTCGCCAGCGCGGCCTTGGCGTTCAGGTACACGTCGAGGTCGGCGGGAACGGTCGCGGGGACACCGACGAACCGCGGCACCTGCTTGTAGAGGCCGAGGACGTCGGAATCCATCTGGTTGGCGAGCTGCGACACGGCGGGAGCCAGGACGCGCTCGCTGAAGGCGTCGATGTCCAGCAGGAGTTCCTTCGAGGTGAAGGACAGGCCGATGTGCGCCTGCTTATTCAGCACGACCTGCGTGGACGTCTCGGTGAAGTCCTGCGGGACCATCGTGGCCCCGAAGCCCACGGTGTAGCGCGGGGGCAGGCGGACACTCAGTGTGTCGCCGATTTTGGCGCCCACCTGGGCATATTTCTCATCGAATCCCCGGTTCACGAGTTTCCCCATGACGAGGTTGTTCTTCAGCACATCCAGGGCTTCCTGAGTAATCATGCTGATGGTCAAAGGAGTGTGCGGCATTGCTATTACGCCTCCCGGCGTTATTCAGCCCCACTTACTAAGCGGGCTGCGGCTGTGACCCTGCGGAGTTACCGGCGATTCTGGCGCTGTTTCTCGCGCCATTCGTGCCATTGCTGCGGCGTCATCCGCTCAGCGTCCTTGTAGGGGTCCAGGGCCGCGGTATTCGCGGACGTGGTTCCTACCGGCTTGATTGGCTCCGGTGCTGCGCTGGGTCGGGGTTTCGGTGGTTCAGGAGTCTTTTCGGGAGCCTTCTCCGCGGGCTTGGGCTTCTCCGGTTCCGGCTTCTTTTCCGGCTCGGCGGAGAGTTTCGCTTCGAGCTTGCCGATCGCGCGAATTGCGGCGAGGTCGGACAGGCCCGCGATGTGCTTGGCCTCAGCGGGATTCTTGGCGAGGTGATAGAGGATGTCGGTCGCGATGGGCGAGTCCAGGATCGCAGCCTGTGGTGCGGGCTGGATCATGATGTTCTCGTTTTTCGCGGCCTCGACGGAGGCGTCCCAGTCGGAGTACTTCTCGCGGGCGGCGTCGATGCGCTCGGCCCACTCCTGCGCGGCGGCTTGCTGCTGGCGATCCGTTTCGCCTTTCTTGTTGAGTTTCGCTTCGAGATCCGCGATCTTCGCTTCGAGGTCGGAGGTCCGTTTCTGCTCCCTCCACTCGTCACGTGCCTTTGTCCAAGCCTCCAGGGCGTCTTCATACGACTCGTGCTGGTCGATGAAGTCCTTCAGTTTGGGTTCGGGTTTCTCGGGCGCTTTCTCCGCAGCGGGCTCCTTCTTCTCGGGTTCCTTGGTGTCCTCCGGCTTCGCAGCCGTGTTTTTCAACTCCGCGAGTTGCTTTTCGAGGTCGGCGAGCTTTGCTTCTGCGGCCTTCCGCGCTCCCTGCTCCTCGTAGCGTTCCCGCGTGAGCTTGTCGATTTTTTTCTGGACTCCCTTACCCTTGAAGCGGCCCTTTTCGTCGCGTTCGGGTTCCTCTACGTCGTCCTCTTCCTCGTGCTCTCCCTTCGGTTTCTCCTGGTCCTTGGGTGTTTCCGGGGTACCCTCAGTTTTGCCCTCCTCCGTTTTCGCTTCGGCGGGAGCGGGTGCTTCTTGTTTCTCCACGGCGGGAGTCTCGGCGGGTTTCTCTGTCGTTTCGACCGTCTCGGGTTTCATCCCGGCGCGTTCGATAACGGCAGCGACCTGCTCGGGGGTGTCCGCAGTGGTGGTTACAACGATGCTCATTTGCTTCCTTGTTTCCGGGCTGATAGCCCGACCGGGTGTTTGGGTGAGAACCCGCCCGTAGGTTCGGGTGAAACTTAATGTCGTGGGGGTTATTTGCTGGCGTGCCGGGCTCGAAACCGACTCTGGACTTCCCGATATTTGGTTAACCGCGCCGTAACCGGTAAAGCGTCGGGCAGCAGGGCGGACCCTCCAGACCTAGCTTCCTCTGTGCATGTCCTTCCACGCTGACGCCAGCAAAACTTTACGAAATCGTGAAACTCGGAAACTTGACGCGGTTATACGCGCCATTTACTCGGACAGCCCACGCTGGCGGGTCGCCCCCGTCTTGTGCGTCATCAGATTCCACCCAAGCATCGAATTCAGCGCTCCTGGCTTCCGGTATCACGTACCAGTGGCAGCTATCGTCTTGGGTGAGGATGAACATGGTTTACTCCGCCGCTGTCGGCTCCGGCGCACTCGCCGCCGTCTGCTGCGCCAACTCAATCTCGTGCTGCCTCTGCGCCTCAGCGTCGAGTTGATCGAGTTTCCGCGCGATGGACTGCATTTCGGCCTGGAGCATGGCCTGACCGGATTGCACGTTGGCCTTCAGTTCGCCGAGGATCAGGTCCACCTTCGCTTGCATCTCCGCGATGCGCTCCTTGCTTTCAAGCTCCATTCGCTTACTCTTGAGTTCCTCGTTCGCGGCGTTCAACTCCGCGGTGAGCGCCTCGTGCTGCTGCATGAGCGCATCTACCTTCGCCTTGACTTCCGGCGGCATCTCAGCGCCCTCGCCTTCCTGGAGGTTCGGAGGCAGCATTTTCTTGAGCCGGTCGGCAATCTCTGCGGCGCCGGGCCAATCGAAGTGCCGGACCACGAGGTCCATAATCATCGGGGCAATCTGCGGGGAGTTCTGAACCAGCGCCAACGCACTCTCCACGAACTCCTGGCGCTTGGACTGGTAGGACTGACCAACGCTCAGGGTCACGTCGTAGCGGCCCACGTTGAGGTCGTAGATCCGCATTACGCCGTCTTTGTTCTGGTACGGATCGCCAATGGCGACGGACTTCCGCGTGGAGTCGATGCCGACAATCTGGAGCACACGCCCGGGACGGTCGTAAATCTTCGGCTCCAGGTCGATGAGTTGCTTGCCGGTGAACTCGATGGCGCGGTTCAGGTTGTCGAGCAGGTTGAAATTCGCCGTCTCACCCTGCCTCTGCCGCGCGAGGATGGCCTTGCCGCTCTGCTCGGGGCCCGGCGCACCCAGGAAGGCGTCGTAGATGCCCGTGGTGGCCTTTAGGTCCGCTTCTGCCGTCGCTCTCGCCGCCGCGATCGCCTGAATGGGAGGTTCCGCAGTCTGCCGCATAGGAGGTGGAACGAGCTGGCCGTCCACGCTCTTGGGCTTGTACGGAAGATGAGAGTACGTCCGAATGTTCGCCGTCTCGTAGAGGTGCTCATAGCCCTCGATCTGGCCTTCCGCGATAATCCAGGGAGCCTTCGGTGCAAGCGCGATGGCCTCCGTCATGGCGGACGTCTCGAAATTCAGCCGGCGCTGCGGGTCTTTGGCGTACCGCACGATGCCGAACAACTTGCGGCGCCCATCAACGATCAGTTCGCCACCCAGGACCGGGATAATCGGGATCCACTGCCCCGGCCAGATGCGCTCCTCGAGGATTTCCCGCGCGTTCATCAGGCACCAGTGGACGATGCGAACTTCGTCTTCGCGCTCGACGGGCTTTCCGTTGCGTATCTCGACGTCAACGCCTTCAGGGAGGCCTTTGCCCTCTCCCGCCAACCGCTTCAGTTCCTCTGCGTAGATCGATGACCCGTCAGTGAGCGAAACCAGGGTCTTCTTGACCTTCTCCACCCAGAAGTACTCGGCCACCCGGATATTGCCGCCCTGGAACCAGGATTTCTCGCCGTCGCCGATGCTCTGGAAATTGGACAGCCCCGCGACTTCGGAATCCTTGAACCGGCGCTTGTATTTCGCCCGGGTGAAGTGCGTGACGATGAAGGCATACTCGGCATCGGAGTAGTCCGGCTCCTCGCAGGTCGGGTCGTAGTAGACCGTGAAGGGGTTCTTAATCGGCTTGAGCAGAATTTCCTGATCGAAACTGCCAGGAACATACTCCGTGAGGATGCGGTAGTATCCGAAGCCCCCGATCACTGCGTACATGAAGCCCGTGTCGTAGGCGATGTCCGCGTGGCTGTTCAGTTCGACATGGCGCGTGAGGCCCTGAAGGATTTCGGCCGTCTCGGGGTCCGCGCCGTTGTCTACCGGGTTGACCTGGATTGCGGGCCGCGACTGCCGCTGCTGGTTGATGATCTGGTTTGCGAACTGGTTCAACCGGTTGATGGTGAGGCAGGGGCGGCCAGCCTTCATCCGGTCGGCCATGATGCCTTCGGGCCACTGTTTCCCGCTGTAGAACTCCAGATCCTCAAGCGCCTCACGCCGGATCTCCGCCTCGGCATCCGCAGCCAACTGCCACCGCTCAAGTGCTGTCCGCAGGAACTCCTCTTTCGCCTGGCGCGCGGTCTTCTCCTCGTCAGGCAAGGGTTCGGAGCCACGCATCGCTACGGGGTTGTCGCCGTAAGCAGGCGTGACGTACCGCGAATCGGCGGACGGGGGCGTCGGCATCATTGGGGAACTCGCTTTGTTGGGGAGGGGAGGGACTGCTTTGTTTTACTTGGGGCTAACTAGTCCGCCACGAATGAAACGTGGGCGCTTGCTGGAAAGTGCGCGGTATGCGACCAGCAGCGCTCGTTGCTTACCGAGCAACCGTGCAATCGCCGGATTTGACTGGGGGTTTTCGCCTCGCGGGAACATCAGCAATTCTTTTCGGATCAAAAGAAGGTCCGCACCTATCTGGTTCGCTGCGGCGATATCGGCGTCTCTCACGAGTAGGGTGCTCATTCCTAGACCACGGAAGTTTCGGGCAAACGAAACGACAGGTACGGCTTCAGGTGTTCCCGCACAGCCTCGCGCATACCGGGCCTACAGGAGTCGAGGATCTTTTCGAGCGCGGCTTCGTCGGGGATGCGGGCGGCGAGTTTACGCAGTTCGCGCTCATTCGTGGCGTCACGCCTCTCGGCGGTGGTGCGGCGGGGCTTGAGGTGGAACTGGCTCACTTTTTGCTCCTCTTCCTCCGCGCCTTCACCGCCGCCGTCATCATGTCCGCCAGCGAGACGGGCTTGTCTTGGGCCGAGGTGTCGGCGGCATGCGAGTTGGCTATCTTGATCGCCATGGCTTCATCTCCTGTGCGAGCGAGGATTGCGTTGGCTTGAGCGGCCCAGGCTTTCCGCTTAGCGGGCGTGTTAGCCTTGTGGGTCTTGGCCGCAGCCTCGGCGGCTGTCCAGGGCACGCGCTTACCCCTCGGCCTTCTTCTCCGCCTTCGCCCCGAACGCCTTGCGGATGCCGTCCAGCATCGCCTCCAGGTCGTTGAAGACGAGGTTTTCCGTGTTGGCGTCGAAGTCGTAGAGTTGGTTCGCCTTCACGGGCTTCTCTTTGCGCCGGATCTCGACGGTGAAGCCGTTGGCGGCTCGCTCGACGGAGATGCGCTTGATTTCGCCGGGATTCACGGGGGAAGCGCCGCTGCCTTTCATGGTGGTCATCATGGGAGTTCTCCTTTAGTGCGCGGCTTTCTGTTGCCGGGTGTTTTCAGCCGCGCTACCCCGTCCGGCTCCTCTCGTAATGTCCGGGCAGTGACCGTTAACTCATCCACGCGCCGCGGAGGTCGCTGTAGTCTAGGGCGCGGAATTTGGGTTTGTCTTTGGAGGGGGGAACCTTCATGATGTCGAAGCCGGTCGTCCAGAAATGCCGCGCGGCGTTCTGGCAGTAACTCTCGGATTCGTTCACGATCCGGTTCCGGTCATCGCGGCGATAGACGCGGAACTCTTCCCTCCAGCGGGACAGTGTTGCGAAGACCTTTAGGTGTCCGGACGCCATCGCCGCACTCATCTCTTCCAGCCCCGATTCGGCCTTGCCACGGGCTTCCGTGAGGTCTAGGCCCATCTCCTGATAGGCATTGCGGATTCGCCTGCGGTCCACGTCGGAACGCGCGTGGCGGGCCTGTATTGCGCCGGGAATCCATTTCCCACGTTTCTGAATCTCCGCTGCGTGGATTGTTGGGTCAGCCTGTTCGCGGAAGTACTCGTCGATGAGATACACCTTGTCGGACTGGGGATCTCTCGCGCCCCACACGACGCCGACCGCTTGGGGTCCCACGCACATGCCGAAAGCGCGCTGCCAAGTATCGGGAATCTCAAATGGCTGCACCACAATGTCTTCCTCGGCCACCGGGAAGATACCAGTGACTCGGCGCGCGAGTGCCTGCGTGAGCATGTCCACGTCATCGTCATGCGCTGCGTTCGGGAAGGACGCAAGGCTTTCGATGAAATCACCCACCCAGGACGCGATGCCGGGGTGTGGAAGGTAGACGTTGCCAGCCTCGACCATCGGGGAAACTGCGTGCGCGCGGGCAATCTTGCCGCCCTCCGGGTTAATTGGAATCAGTCCGCTGATTCGGCCCTTCAGGGAAGAAATCACCGCCGGGCCATTGGCCTTGTCCTCAATGAGTTTCGCCGCCGCCGCGGGGAACCGCTCACTCATGCGCTCGATCGCCGCGCAAGTCGCCGGGAAGTCCATGCGCTCTTTCTCGACAGCCAGAACGAACCGGTCAGCACCGCGGCTCCCGATCACACCACCGCATACAAAGTCAGCTCCCACGGTGTCTTTGAATGTGCAGTCCCAGGATTGGATCTGCTCTGTCAGTGGAGGTAGCGCGACCGCCTCGTATTCAGCCCATGACCCATCAGCCAGTTTCACGCGCACCGGGGGAAGTTCGGTTCCGGGCCGTTTCCAATACCTCCACCAGTGACGCTGGAAGATGCCGCCGGCGGCCGGAGAGGGGCGCTGCTGGTATTGTCCAGCGTGGCGATATGACCCAAGTTTTACTTTCAGGTCCGCAATCTCAACCTGCGTGATCTTGGCGGGCCACAGAAGTTCTCCCGGCTCAGTTCGCGGATCTTTCCACCCAATCGGGGTCGAACACGCCCGATCCGGCTCAAACTCTTCCGGCAGGCAAAGGTGAACGTAGCCGCCTTGCTCCAGGCAGATCGCCGTGGTGTCCTGCTCGTGCAACCGCTGCTGAATCACGACGCGGTGCCCGTGGCGGAGGTCATTGAGGCGGGTGCTCATCGTGCCCGTCCACCAGTCATTCGCAGTCTGCCGCTCAGCATCCGACTCCGCCTGGTCAACGGACATCGGATCGTCAACGCAGTTGTGGACTAGGACGCCATTGGCAAAGTAATTGTGCGTAGGCGAGACGGCAAGATTGTACGTTGGCTTTCCGTCAAATCCAAGCCGCCTAACAGACGTGACAACGCCTCTGTTAATTGACATCGCTTCTCTTTGTTCTTGGGGTGCAGGCTTCCGTGGCACCATCGACATACGCTAATTAGGTTTCCCTGATCGAGATTTCCTTTTACGTAGTCGATGTGGTGGACATCGAGGACCCTATTGCTTTCCGACTCTGGAAGTCCACAGATTCGGCACCTAAACCCGTCTCGCCCCCTGACCCGAACCTTGTAGTGTTCATTCCACCCTGAAGGGTACGGGGCGTTTCCTTCTCCGTGAACATACCGTGGATTCCCATCGCCCGCCATTGCCAAGGAATGATGGGAGTTTTTGCAGGCGACGGAACAGAACTCCGCTGATCGGGTGCGTTTTCGGAACGTCTTTCCGCAAGACCCGCACTCTCCGGGAGGGATACTTCTGCGTATCCCGGTAGCCGCTCTAGCGGCTCGGCACCTGTTGCTGCAACATCGCAGGTCGGAGTCGCTTGGCTTAACCGTGAACATCTTCCCGCAGGCTTCGCAGCGCTTCTCAACCGCGCCCCCAGACCAAGCCGCATTGTTCTGCCCGCGATTCCATTCCCCGTGGCACTTGTGGCTGCAAAACGTGTGCTCGGTGCGTTGGTTGTGCCCCGGCGCCCGGTAGAACCGGATGCCGCATTGCTCGCACGTAAAAGTGTTCCGCTCCCTGCGGCTCTGGCTGTAGCAGTCATGCGAGCAGAATGAACTATTGCGCCCCGGCTTTGTCTGGAACTGCTTCTGGCATTTCAAGCAATACTTCGTCACCGACTCGCACCGTCCCGGCGGGGATGTATCCCCTGCCTTCAACCCATACCGGGTGGTCCTCAGTGCATACCAATCTCCGGTCCCCGATTTCGATTTCTACCAACTCGCGTGCGGGGTTAACTTCGTAGTCTTCAATTCGGTTTACGACAACCTCTCCGCGTTGATGGTCGTACCCCAGGACGCCGACATCCAGTTTCCGGTCTACGATTTCCCCGATAGCGATCTGCCCATCCGTGGTGGATATGAGCGCATCGTGGGGAAGGCAAACAATATCGCCGCGCTCTCCGGTACCAGTTCCCACCGACGTGATCGCGCGATAGCCCGTCTTGTCGTTCTGGAAGCGGCGCTTTTCGTTCTGATCTTCCTGGAGGCTAAACTTCTTCCCCCACCGCTTCTGGTACCAGTCGGACTCAATCAGGGTCCGGCATTTTACAGAGTCGCGGATCGCGAGGTCGGCGCGGTACGAAGAGAACAACCAGCGCAACTCGGGGTGGTCGATCCACGCCCATGCGGGCCAGAACACGCACGTCAAGAGAGATTTTGCATGGCCCGGCGGGATGTTGATGACGATATCCTTGATCCGCCCTTCAATGACAGCCTGGAGGTGTTCGCAGATGGCGTCCACGTGGATGCCGGGAACGAATTCGGTGCCGGGCTCAAGAACGTGCCACGCCTGCTCGACGAACGCGCGAAAACTCTTGCGGGCACTATCGGATCGCCTCTTCCTCAGCTCCGCCGCGCACTCCTCCAGCGACGGAATCGAAGCCAACAGCGAAGCAGCGTCAGGCATTCTTGAAACTCTCGATGTGCTTGTCCAGGTCGGCCATCAGCCCGCGGTAAAACTCAGTCCAGGGGTCGCGGCACCGGGTGGCCCTAGATGCCAGATCCGACAAGGCTTTCCGTTCGGATAGCAGGGTCGTCATCTCGATCTGCCGCTCGCGCTCGGAGCGGGGACGCGGGACGTCCATAGGTTCCCCGCTGTCATGACTCCAGCAACGCCTTCAGATGCTCTACGGTCTGCTCGCTATTCCAATTCCACGCGATGACCGGGATGCCGTGCTTCTGTGCGTGCTCCTTCTCCGCTCGTGTGCCAACCGACAGCGCCCACTTCGGCGCAAGCACCACGCCGTCGCACCGCTCGATCATCTCCAGATCGCCCTTGAGCCACACGTCGTCCGGCAATCCTTGAGCGCCACCCATAAACGCTGTGTTCTTGTGCGGGCAGATGACCGCGAATCCCATCTTCCAGAGTTCAAGCGCGATAGCCTCAGCCTCGCGGATGTTCTGAAGAACGCCGTACTCGCTCTTGTCGCGGTACGGCCCAGCGACGTAAACCAGTTTCACTTCTGTGCTTTCACGATCCGCGCTACGTTGCGGAAGTCGTCACGCGAAACCTTGCCCCGCTTCAGCGCCCACAGCATGAACGCGATATTGCACGCTGCATGGCCGAGGTGGTCTTCGGTTTCGTCCCACGGGAATTCAAAAAGGTGCTGGATAGCGTGCGACAGGCAGTCCACAAAGAACTCCTTGTCGCCCAACATCCAGTTGCCGGGCGCGTACTTGGCGTCTCCCTCGAATCGCGTCCAGCCAACGGCCTCAAGCAGCTCGATGGGTACGAGGAAGTGCGGTGCTTTTCGGTCGCATCGCTTTGCCCCGCCGTCGAACTGCACTTGTTTCTCCGCGGCTTCCTGCTCTTTCGTCATGCTCCCTTTCGTTTCTTCAACTCCACCGGGATGCTGGGCCCCCAAAAGCGCAGCGAGGCACGCAGATGCTTATTTGCCATCTCCTGCACCACACACACCGCGGCCACGAGCCATTTGTGCGGGCAGTCCAGGTCGCCTTCTGACTGCACGCGGTCCTGAATCACGCCCCTTGTCTCGCGGTAATGGTACGGATGGCTGTGAATATCGCCGCAGATGACAAGGCCGTCCTCGTTTGCCGCTTCCTGCGCGTCAAGCATCCATTCCGGCTGAATATTCGTGCGGCTGTGCGTGCAATTCTCAGCGACGTTCTCGGGTAGATACAGGGAGTCCACGTAAACGTGATCGCCGGCCACCGTCCCGAGGAGATAACTGAACATCTCGTTCGGCCACGCCTTCTTCGCCGCGAGTTTGAATTCGCGGTCGATGCGGGGAGGGACGGTGAGGGTGATCTTGGTCATCAGAACACCCGCTTGTTCCCGTAGAAGTCGCGGTCGAAGAACGAGATGAACTCAGCCTGGCAGCGGTTGATGATTCCATCTGCGGACTGATTGATCCGCACGACGCACCCGCCGACGTGGGCCTGAATCTTGTTCTTCCGCATGAAGATGCTTTGGTCTACGGTGCATCCGGTCTGGACCGTGTAGACCTCGCGGGGATAGCAGAAGTCGAACTTGTGGTAATGCCCGAGGAGCAGGACGCGCGGCTTCTCGCCACCCTGAAAGCTCTCCACAATCTTCTGCGGAGCGTAACTGAGCGCGTAGGCCGCGCCACCACCCGGGTGCATAATCTTCATCCACCCCGACCCGCCGGGTGTCTTCAGTTCGATATCCGCCTCAACGTACCCCAGGAACTTCAAATCCGTGCGCCCGGAGTGCTCCGCTGCCCACTGCGCGTGCCGGCCGATATTCATGCCCTCGCGCTGCTGGTACCAGCCCTCGTGATCGTCTCCGGCCACATAGTAGGTCGTGATACCCTTGCGCTGCGGATAGTTCTGGACCCAGTAATCGATCTGCCCGTCCAAGCCAAACACCTTGATGTCGTGCTTGTTAACGCGGGACTCGCCCTCAATCCAGTTGCCTGTGTTGTAGACCTCGGTAATGCCCTCGTCGGCAAAGATGTCGTATAGCGTGTTCAGCGCGTCCAGGCGTTCGTGCTTGCTTCCGAGGTGGTTGTCTCCGGTGGCTCCGAAAGACCTCCAGCCGCCCTTGAAGTCCGCAAGCGAGTGGATTGTCTCAGTCCCGCCAGGCGCAATATCCTTGTCGATCCACGCCCAGTCGCCACGGACCTCGATGCTGTAGCCAGCGTCGATAAGTGATTGCAGGGCAGTGAATACAGCCTCGCGCGTAACTCCAAGGTGACTCGCCAACGAGACAGCCGAGATTCGTCCGGTTCGCAGCGCCGCGAGTACGTCGCTCTCAATCTGGATTGCTGGCCTTGCGGGTTTTACTGATGGCTTCGATACTGGCTTCTCTGCATCCACCCGCCGCGCCTCCGCCAGCATCTTCTCGGCGGCCTTGAGTGGAATCCCCATGGCGCTCGCCAATTTGCTGGCGGCCATGGTTGCCGGAGTCTTGCGCGCCTCGCGGATGATCTGCCGCGCCCGCTGAAGTTCCGCCTCGCTGGTCGCGGCCATCTACCGGACCCCCGTGCGCCGCCCGTCCTCGAGCTTCACCTGCGCCCGCTCAACCTTCAGGCTGAGATCCTGCACGTCCTTCCGCAGCGCCCGAACCTCTGTCAGAACCTCCGAATACTGGTTCTTCAGTGGTTCAACGGTTGTCTGCGCCTGAATCCATAGCGCGCCGGTGACGAGCGCCGCCAGAACGGCGAGTAATGTCGATGCGTTAAAGTCCCACTTGAGTCCCGCCATATATCCACCCCTGAAACTCTGTTAATCTGTCTTGGGGTGGTGATGCGGTGGCTGCGTCAACAGCCATGCGGCAGCCTGTTAGAGCAGGCGGCCACCCCCAGTGCCGATACCTACCAGTTGGCTCCCCTCGCCCTCGACTCGCGCTTGCGAATGCGGCGACACTCCAAGCAGTCTCTATTCCCGCGCCTATCCGAACCCTTGCGGAAATACGTGTTTTCGGGAGTGTATTCGTGCCCGCGACTGCAATGAGTCACTGCACTGCCAGCCCTCCTATTGTTCTCCGCAGGAGTGACCGGCTCAAGATGATCCGGATTAACGCAACAAGTCACACGGCAAAGGTGATCGATATGCAGCCCTTCTGGGATGGGGCCACGAAACACCTCGTACGCTACTCGATGCGCTTGAGTGGTTCGCCTTCCCGGCACGTAAACGTCGCCGTAGCCGTCCCTCGCAACCGTCCCCATCCACAACCAACAACCGGAATTCGGTTCCGGCGAGCTGTTGAGCAGGAGTTTGTCAATTAACTTCTGGCGGCGCGTGATCTGGTCATTTGCCAGCGCTCGCGCTTTCGAGGTTGCCTCTTCTGCCGTCTCGCCGTAAGCCATTGCGCCGGGGACCGCTGGCACCTCGGCTATCCAGCGACCATCGATTTCGTGTTCAAGTTCGACAGTCATAAGAACTTACGCCCGGCCAGTACCGCAGCCGACCGGGTGCTGAGAGCTTGCGTCATCAGCGATATCTCCCTGCGGTGGAGAAACTCAACATGCCGCCAACCACCTCTGCATCTCCCGCCAGTGCGGTCTCCCCACATGGAAAATCTCTGACAGCGGAGCGGAGGCCGGTGCAGTGGCGAGGGGTACGCCAGCAGGGGCACCGGCCGTGCAGGGATAATCCTGCTGCTCCGCCTCCCCGGGGAGATCGTTCGCCCGTTCGCGGAGGCAATGGCGCCCGCCGGGGCGAGTGGTTGGGGCTTTCATGGGTCACTTCGGCTGCTGCAACTGCTTCGCCTTGTCGGCGAGGTCGAAGTTCGCCAGGATGTTATTTGCAAACCTATAGCAGAAGAGGTATAGCCGACTACCCATCGGCATTGGCTCGGGAAGGGCGCGGATGGCGGCTGAGAGAATAAGGGCACCGGCACCGCCGATAACCCAATTCAGAGCAAGGGTAGAGAAATCCATGGTTCACCTCACGCTCGACAATGCTTGTGCATCCAAACCCGCGCAAACACGTTTCCGTTCTCGTCGCGCACGGGTTCTCGGTAGACAGTTACGGAGGCATCCGACGTGATGCTACCGGGGCGATCTTCAGACTTGGCTTCGTCCTTTAGGACTTGCTTCTCGTCTTCCAGGATCACGTACCGGATGATCGTTTTCGACCCGATTCCAGTGATTTTCCCGGCCTTGATGCGAGCCTGAATCTGCGCGTAGGTGACGGTACCGCAACTCCTTCCTCTGGTGTCGCGGGCTGGCAAAACAGCGTTTTCCATGATGCGCGCGGCTAAAAGACGTGCGGGTATCGTCATCGTTTGCGGTGCCTCACGGCGCTGCCTTGCTGTGGTTATGCGCCACTTCGCCCGGGAAACCCGGAGTTCAGGAGGGTACTGGCTGCCATCCCGGCGGTCCACCCTCCCATCGCCAACCCTTAAGTGCTCATCTGCCACAAAAATACACCAACTCAAAAGGAAACGCAAGGGGAAACGGATTACCTGTGAGTAAAAATACGGAGGGCGAGCCAGCTTGAAGGCCAG
Source organism: Terriglobales bacterium (assembly GCA_021372245.1). Lineage (GTDB taxonomy): Bacteria > Acidobacteriota > Terriglobia > Bryobacterales > Bryobacteraceae > JAJFUV01. Next base: position 15,214 of record JAJFUV010000240.1, on the reverse strand, counting down.
CCCGCCCGGTGGAAGGCACACGGTTCAACGGAACTACGTTACTAACAGTATTACGGTTTCGGAGGGGGATTGCAAGGGGAAAGTGGGGGATTTTCTTGGGTGGCGATGGCGGCATCTACCGCCTTGCGTAGCGCCTGTGTCTGCCCGTCCATTAGCCAGATATCCTGCGGCGCGGTTTTCCAGTGAATGCGCCACTCGTCCATCTCTCCGGCCTTAGCGGGCAAGCCAGCGTGTGTGACTGAGAGCTTAAGCGCCAACCACCTCAGCCGCCGCGTGTCCGCCTCCGTCTCCGCCAGTTTCCGCGCCGCTCCGATCACACTCTCAACCGTGTCATTCCGATAGCGCCCGCCATCACAGACATGCAGCGCCTTAACCACGGCGTCGTACTGCGCGGCCTTGTGTTGCGCCTCCGCCAACTTCCGCCGCGCCTCGGCTGCCATCTCTCCCAACTGCTGCGGGAGATATGTCTGCCCTTGCTTAATGCCGCACGCTGCGGCTACGGCATCGAGGTTCCGCCGCGCCTCGGCAAGCTCAGCCTCTGCTCTCGATCGCTCCCGTGATTGAGTATTTACGTCGTTCTCGGCGCGCTCGTAACATTCTTCTAGATAGCGCAATTTATTGCACGTCTCGGAGTACTTTCCCTTGATGCGGTCATACGCTGCGAAGTTGGAATCGGCGCGCTCCCGTTCTTCGCCCCGCTCCTTCTCCACCTTCTCCGCCCGCTCGTTGGCCGCGTGGAGGGAGGCTTCGAGAGCGGCGATGCGGTTCTGATAGTCGATTTCAAGGCTCATGAGTGCGGCTCCTTAGTCATCGTCGATATCCTGCCAATCGCTGTATCGGTCCACCAGTTTCCGCTGCGCCTCAATCGAGAGCGGCAGCAGGCAGCACATGGTCAGGGACGGGAAGGCGTACTCCTGCATGGAGTCCCAGAGATTTCCGATGTCCCACGATCCACCGCAGTAGAACTGGCCACGAATCTCCACGCATGGCAAGCATGTCTTGAAACGCCAGATGTCGCTGTCCGACTTGCCAGTTACCGTTTCGTACTGCTGGCAGGGAACGATCCTTGCACCGCACTCACAGCACTTGTGTTGCTTCCTGGCCTTGACGGTTTCGGCGTGATAGAACTTGTTGCCTCCGTCGTAATCGGAGTAGAGGCACGCGCACCCGTTAGCCATTCTCGTGCTCCTTCCCGGCCTTGACTCGATCTAGGCCGATGGATACCGGAACCACACACTCACCCTTCTGCGCGTCCAGCCTGGCCACTTTTCGCAGCCAGTAGATTGGCAAGCGCCCAGAATCAAGAACCGGGTTGCCATTCCGATTCACGCGCATCCACACGACTCGATTGCGTTTCATCCCTGCTCCTTCCCGGCCCTGATGAGTTCGGCCAGCGCGCGGATCTTCTGATCGGCTAAGGCGTGAACGGACGCCTTGAAGGACGCCATGTGCCACGTGCTATGGGGGACGCCCTCCAGCAAGGCGCACTTGTAATCAAGCCACTGCTCCTCCGTCAACTGCGCCTCGACCTCGTGCAAGCGACCGAGATACTCAATCGGGTCGCACACTTCAAAGACTGGTGCCCAACGCTCCGTTATCGTTCCGGCCCACCAGTCACGGTGGCATTGGCCTAGCGCGTACTCGTTCGGGCGCTTTGTGGGCCTCGGCTCCATGAACTCGCAAATCACTTCGGCGTCCGTCACTTGGGCTCCTTCCCGAGCTTGGCGGCCTCGGCCTCGCGGTACTCCAGGTCCAACGCGCAGCAAGCCGGGGCAATATCGCCCCAATACTTGCACCCCTCGGTCTTTGCTCCCATGAAGTACGCACAGTTGTCGCAATCGCCGGGGTACTTTGCCGCGCCGCGCATTTCCCGGTCCCGGCACGCCTTTGTGCCCAGGCGGGTGGCTTTCGCGCGCCCCCACAGGCTCACCTGCATCGTCGGTTCCCATCGCTTGTGCATCTCAACGAGCACGGCGGCGCGTTCGCGGTCGTCGGTAATATCAATCAGCATTTCGATCTTCCTTGAGACTCCGCATCGCGTAGGGCTTCATCAGTGGTGGGCTTGGGCTGCTCGGAGTCGCAGGATGGGAGCTTGGCGGCCTCGGCGCGGATGGCGGCAGCCATCGCGCGCAGGTTATTCCGCACCCCGCGATAGAACTCTCCCGGCTCGTCTTCGATCTCCTCAGCACGGGCTTCCAGTAGCTCTGCCGCCCGCTCCATTCCTCGGCGCTCAGCCCTAGCCTCGATCCGCGCCGGGGGCTCGGCATCCACCTTTGGCCTTAGCAGATACCCGCACGCCGTTTCCGGGTCTACCCAAAATCGTCCGCAGGCCCGAGCTATTGCAATTTCGAGGTCAGAACATGCGGCACTGGACACGATGGTTCCGCCGTTGGTGGATAAACGACGAAGAAACGCAAGAGCGTCACTCATCACAAATACTCCGGGCTTAGTTTAGAGGTCTCGCGACGTGCAAAGTCTGAGGCGTCCATAATAGCGATCCGCCTCTTTAGGCGAGCCACTTCCTGCCGCAACTCGTCCCGCTCATTGCGGATGCAAACTACACAGTTACCGAACGGGTCTAGTTTGTTGGCACGCAACAGGCCCTCGTGCGGCGGGCATAGCGGTATCTCGACCTGATCCTGGCCCTGCCGGTGCTCGGCGGGGGCGGCGGAGAGGGCGGCATCTATCTCAGCAATTACGCCCTCGACTTCCTCGCGGGTTAAAGCCCCGTATCTGTCATTAGCGGCTATCTTGCGAAACTCCAGGATGTTCTGCATTCCCTGTCGGTTTCGCTTCAATGTAGCCCTCAGCCCCGCGTTCTCGGCCTCCAGTTCCGCCACCCGCCCATCCCTACTTGCCAGCGTTGCCAGCACACCACCCGCGCCCTGGTCAAACTCAGCCAGTTGGCTCTCCAGTTCAGCCACCTTCCACCCCCACGCCTCATCCGAGTGCCTACGCGTTGGTATCCGCGCGATCTTTAGTTGGCTCTCCAGTTCGGCCACCCGCTGCCGCAGCCCATCGGCCACGCCCTTCTCCCGCTCGGCGTCGGCCTGGGCGGCGTGCATCCCGGCTTGCGCCAGATCGAGGGACCGCTGGAGGGCAGCGCAGTATTCGTCCATCACGGCAGCCAGTTCGATCTGATGCTGCACGAGTCCGCCCGCGTTGATGCGCCGCCAGATGGAAACCCAGTTGTCCTCGACGTACTTCAGCGCGCTCATGCCGTCCCTCCCGCCTCCGCCGCTTCCACCCGCCCGAACTGACACAGCACCTCTGGCTTTGGGTTCAGCCCTGCGAGCCATTCGTCAAACCATTTATTCGACGGGAAGAAGACGACGCGGTGTTGGTTGAATGTTTCAGCGGGGAACCTCACCACCGCGCAGTACCCAAACGACTCAATGTTCGTGATCTCTACCGCGTAGCCGGGGTATTTTGCAATCCGCGCTACGTCAAAGAAGTGGTCGTCTCGGTATTGGCGTCCCATTCTGGAAGTACCGTTCGTACTCCCATACTCGACACGAATCCCGTCAAAACTACTGATCGTTGCGCTCATGCCCTCACCTCCACCGCTTCCGCCCGGCGCTCGGGCGACTCGCTCGCCGTCACCGCTTCGCCTCGCCGCATCCGGCTCCAGTCGTAGCGGAACCGCTGGCCGCAATCGAGGCACGTTACCGTCTCGCCGTGACCGTGCCAGCCGCGGGGAGCCATTGGGCGTGTTGTGTGGCTGTGCGAGCAGCCGAAAAGGGCGTCAAGGATGCGGGTCACGCAGTGGCCCTCTTACCTGTCTGCGCGGCTACCTTTTTGGCTTTGTCCATCTTCGCCATGAAGGCAGTGATTTCGTCGCCCTCAAAAAGACCGCCAACGATGAGCGCAATTCCGGTGTATATCCTGTTGGTTCGTTCGGCTCCGATTTCAAGCTCGTTGAATTTGAACGCGAGCCGAACGCCGATCTCGTGCGGCTTTCCCGGTACCACTGTTATGGTTTGCTTTACTCGTTTCCGCGCCATCTCTCCTCCAATCCTTCAGCCCACCCGTCTGTAACTGTCGCTGGCGTGCCGAACTCGACATCGGCTATGCACGGCCACCGTCGATTGGGTTTCAATGGCTCACCTTCATCCGTGATCCGGTTGATGCCTCCACCCATGCCTGCGTGTCCATCCACGCCGACGCCAGCAACTCCGCGATCCCCGCCCGCGCGCAAGTGGACAGCGCGTACCGCCAGGCCAGCAGCCACCGCGTGACAGGCGGTGCGGGCGAGGAAAACTTTGCAACGATGTTCGCGGCAGACCGGGGGAGCGAACCCATGTTCAGGTCCGTTACATTCCGGCGTTCGCTCCCCTGCTTAGGTCCGTACTGCGCTCTGTGTTCGCGGCCATTTACTCCGATGTACAGTGACCCACCGTTTGCCGGCAGTCTTAAGCGTGATCTCCGTGCGCCTGAAACGCCCCGGCCAGCGTGATATCCCGCTGGTGCCCCCGTCCAACTGCCTTGCGGGGAGGCAAACCTGGCTTGCGGTTTTTGTCCTGTAGCCCGACCGTTACTCATCGTTGTGGTATCTCGTGAAAACTCCATGGCGCGCCCGGACCCGCCTCGCCCATTGCGCGGGTGAGGGCGTAGGTGCGAGGTATTGATTCGGTTCCGGGTGCCCCATGGAGGCCGGGAGCGGTAGCCCCGGCGTTCATTTCAGATCGGCGCCCTCGTGGTTGCCCTAGTTCGCAATCAATACATTCGTGTTGTTCATGAAATCCGTCATGTATCGCATCACCTCCTTTTGACTCCTGGTGATGGCTGGAACGGCTAATTGTAGGGCGATCGGCACTATCACCCCCGCGCTATTATGCGCGCCGCTCCAGCCATCGCCACGAGGCCGGGAGCGCAACCCCGGGCGAAGGGCGCTACTCTTTTTCCTCCAAGTAGCCGCTTCGAGCGCCGCAGATTCCCGCTGCGGCACCGGGGTTACCTCTGAGCCATCCTTGCCCACCGGCACGTCGTCATCCGGCTGACCCCGAATTCGCGGGCGACCTGGGCCTGAGTGAAACCTTCCTTTAAGCGTCGGGTCGCGGCCAGACGCCGGCGTTCCTTTTCTTCACGGGTGAGTTTTTCTCGTTTCGCCATATCTGAGTCGAGTGTAACGTATCCGTGTCCGAAATACAAGAGGAAAAGTTACGGATTGCCGAGTAGATCGGAACCATCACGCAGCCGTCGCCAAAAACTCTTGGCTTTACCTCCGGAGCGCATGTAGTCCACGCAATCCATCTCCACCTCAGCCTGCGATCCCATGTTTTGGCGGCACTCGATGCAGATGGAGTGGCGCACAGTCCGCTCGCCTTGGACGGTCAGAAAGCGCTCCTCATTGACGAATGGCTGCTTACATGTCCGGCAGAGGGCCATAGAGCCCTACTCCGGCCTCTCCACGAGGCGGAGGTATTCGCCCTGGAAGATCGTATCGTGGCTAGAGTTCCATGGGTCCACCGCCTCGAAGATGTAGCGCCGCGGCTTCGGCTTGCGGCGCAGGATCAGGCGGGGGCCTTTCCCGTTGTCATTGTTACTGGCAGTGCCGCTGCCCAGATTCGTCATCAGAAACTCGTCTCCGACGCGCAGAATCCGAAACTCGCCCGTGAATTCGCGGTTGTCCGGCGGCGTCAACTCCGCCAGATCCTTGCCGTATACGTCGCGGACAGTGGGGGTCTTGCGGAGAATCCAGCGGGATTCCTGCAAGGTTCCGTCCTGGCAAAGCGCGATGGGGTGGCTTAACGCTTTCGGTGTTGCTCCGGCCACAAAAAACTCGCCACGGTTGGGAATGCGAAACTCTCCGGTCAGTTCGTACCCCTCCGGTGCCTTCTCCGGCCGCTCGGGCTTCTCCCCCTCCGCGATCCCCCTGCACAGCAGATCATGCACGCGGCTCATCGTCTCGCTGGCGAGTTTGGTTGCGCTCGCCAGGTCTTTCATGGTTTCGTCGGTCATAGGGCTCCTTTCAGCGATGGAATCAGCGCGTCTAGGTACCCATGCTCCTTCGTGAACACCGGGATCTCGTAGTCCGCGCGCCAGTACGATTCATCCACCGTCACCGTCTCTTCCTGCTTGGTTTTCTTGTGCGTAAACGTGACTTCCTTCTGGCGTGTGGCCTTGGAAATCACCCGACCCCGCTTCCAGTTCGGCGCGAGGTCGTTCCAGTTGACGCCCTTGGCGTGCAGTAACTCGTGGCGCTCTATGCACGACTTGCCGTGTAGTTCCCGATGTGAGTAGTACTCTGATGCCAGCATGTTAAGGCTGTTGCGCGCCGCATCCTGCTGCCGCCAGATGAAGTAGTTATCCACCTCGACGCGATCAGGAATGCAGAATGCGCGGGAGTCGAAGTGTGCCGGCCGCTTGTCGCCTTGCTCGAACCGCGCCGCGAGAAACGCCGCCGTGAAGATGCTGGCCGAAATGGAGACAATTTTCTGCACCTTACCGTCGAACCACGCCTGCGTTTGGTCTGTGGCGAAGTCGGTCAGCAGGAACGAATATTCGTCCGACTGCCCGTAGGCGAGTGCGCAGCCCATCATCTCGCCGCAGAGCGTCATCGCGGCGGCATCCATCGCTGCTTGTAGGCAATCGTCAAACGGCTTGTTGAGAGGGCGCGTATACGAGTGGAACGCTTTTCCGTCTATACGGATGACAGTATACGTGCGCCGTGGTAATTGCGGCTGGAAGCGCGCCTCGTAGTTTTCTTTCATCCGTGCGCCAAGAGCGTCCTTCACCTCGGCCTCCACGCGATCGCCAGCAGGGCGAAGATGGCGGCGTAGGCTAGGACTGTATGGTTGCTGAATACGCAACCAGCGGACCCGTTGATAAAGGCCAGCGCCGTTAGGACCACGCACGCTACCTTACGAATCTCGTTGAACTCGCTCATAACCACCTCAGCGCCGCAGCGTTCACGGAGACATGCAGAATGTTGTCGCAGATGATGGGTAACCAAGTGCGTAGGGACTCCGACACTGGGTCCGGCCCCACGGCTGGCTTTGGCGGCATGGGCTTCAGTTTGCGACCAAGGCTCCAGTGGTCGATGACGGCGTGGGATGCGACCATCACGATCCATGCAACCATCGACGGCTGACAGAGCACCAGGAATGGAATCATGTACCAGATCGCGTGAGCGCAAGCCCATACCTTCGTGCGCGTCTTGCCTTGTGCCATCTGGTTTGTCTGGAACACGTAGTCACCAACGGCGTGCGCGAACAGTTGGTCGGCGGTGACGAACATCAGGCTCCTCCCTTCATCACACCCGCCATGAACTCCAGATCCCCTCGCTCGTAGACCAAGAACACCTCCTTGTCATCAAATCCACCGTCCCGCCCGTAGTTCGTGTTCATCGGGAAACTCACGCCCGTGTATCGCATATCCTCGAGCCGGTCAATCTCCTCGCCAGAATCGTGAGCGTCGATGCGTTGGAGGTCCAGGCAAACGAAGTCGTTGTAGGGGAGTGTTTCGCCTTTGACGTGGAGGCCGGTGAAGGCATAGGGTTCGCCGGAGCAGTAGACTGTGCCCGCGGGGAGTTTAAGGAAGTCTTTGCGGTTAAGGAGGCGCATTCAGGATTGTGCCCCCGCTTCATCCCGAAACCGCACAGGGAATTCGTCGAACGACAACACGTCATTCTCTGAGCGCCACGTCTGCGGGATGCGCCATTGTTCCCCAGACTCGGATCTCCCCACCGTGGCGATGATCTGGCGTCCACACTCGCAACTCAGCGCCACCTCCGTGGTTCTGTTTAGCTTGGCTCCGTGCGGAAATGATATCCAATTAGTTCGGCACCAACCGCGCGATTGGCATATTTGCAGTTCGGATTTGACATAGTGAAAGTGGCACCTGGGACCATCATATAGACTTCCAATGGCACCACAGTACATACACGGCCCAGAAAAGTTAGCCATCAGCCCTTCCTCCTCCGAAACACCCCCACCCAATCCCCCAGCACGCCGCACATCTCCCAGCCCTGCTCGCCCAACCGCGCCAGGATCTCATCGGCCCCGGTGGACAGGTTCTCGCGGCAGTACTCGAAGCGGGGGCGTTCAGGCATCACCGGCGGCGGCGCGTCCATCGGCATCGGCACTGGCTCAAGCGGCTCCGTTTTCACCCCACATGCCGCCAGGATCCGCTCGGGAAACGTGCCTGGGAGCGTGTCCATGGGTGTTTTCGCCTCCCGCTTCCGGTAGGTCCGCTTGGCGCGGGTCTTGCGGCGCTTGCGGGGTTTCTTGTCGGGAGTGGGCTTGGTCACTTCAGGTTCGTCCATATTCACCTCGCGTTCTGTTTGCCGGATCTCCCGGCGCGATTACCACGGGGCGGATACACGTCTGCTCAAGCTCCACCTTCGCGCTCAGGAAGTAGTTGTAGGCGTGCTGGAGGTCCGTGAGCATCCGGACGGCCTGAACGATCAAGAGGTCGATATCACGGTCCTCGGGGCGGTGCCTAGTTTCCTTCTCGATCTCCTGGACGGCGCGAGCCACGATGCCCGGGATGAAGTTCCTGGTGAGTGTCGGTCGTCCGCCACGATACTCCTTCACGTCGGCAGGCCACTGTGTTCCGCCGTAGAATTCGCAGGCGCGTTTAGTCTCAGCGTCGTCAGGCGGCGGGATTATCGCGTCCATGTTTAGCGCCACGAGCACGAAATCGTCAGCGGTCTTTTCGATATCGCGGTAAGTGTCCGCGATCATCTTGTCGATGTGCTCGCGCTGCTTGGAGGTGAAGTCCTCGGTATTCATGCGGGCACTCCCACGGCTCTCAATGCGGCAAGAACTATGGCGCGGGGCGCAGTATCGGCCACCACCGGCTCCATGTCCGCCTCGATGTATTCTCCCGTCAGGATGTTTGCCCCCAAGCCGCGATACGCCTTCGCAAACGCCACAGCGTGCTGACTGGGAGCGCAGGCGTTGTTGCCGTAGCGGAAGGACCATTGCTTGTCCTTCAGTGCCTCCACGAGCATCCAGGCGTCCGCAAGGGACAACAGCGGGTTCCAGCCAGAATGCACACTTGTGTTGTTGGCATCGCTCCAGGCGGCCACCACACGCCCATTCCCATCAGCAAGAACAAACACGCCCCTTCTAGGTCGATGCTTTAGCTTCCACCCCATCACCTTCCCTGCTGCCGCCACAACCAACTCCCGATCCGTCATATGCAATAACCCCTTCCACATCGCGGGCAAATACGCCCGACTAGCCCGCTTGGCGAAATATGCAGATTGAGCGGCGGGCGTTCGTCGTGAAGGCCTATACGGCAGAGTAAGGATAGGAATAATCTCTTCATTGTGGTTGTCCTCACGTCCTATCCCCCGCGCTCGTACACACCACGTCCGTCGCGAGCTTCTTCCCCCACCCGTACTCGTTCCCGTCCCCGATGATCCGGTACGCCCGGGCCACCGCGAATTCCGTTATGTAGAGGCACGCGCCGCCGAGCCCGTACTGCGAAAAGTCGAGGGTTTCATTGATCGCCGCCTGAATCGTCTCCGGCCGGCAGTCCTCGAGTTGATGCGACGACACGTACTCCGCGATGCGTGACCGCGTGAGGGCCGCGATGGTGTCCTCCGCGTGGTGAATCGTGGTGTACAGGCGCTCAATATCGTCGATCCGGTAGCCGAGCGAGCCAGCAATGGTGATGACCTGGCCGGAGCGCGTCGAGAGGGTCTGCTTGCTGATCGGGGAGAGCCGGAGCCGGATACTCTGGAGGTAGATCACGTCGAGGACCGGCAGTTTCCAGTGGAATCCGGGCTGGAGGAGCGTCACGCGCTTGCCGAGGCGGACGCGGAGGGCGTTTTCCCACGGGGAAACAATCAGCCAGCAGCGGAAGGAGCGGAGGAATTGGCGGAGAGCGAGAAGGAATTCGTTCAAAGACTATCTCCCCATCACTGCATCTGCGGTCGCGTTAACTCGCTGCATAAACTCCGTACTGCCTCCGCGATCTGGGTGATACTTCATCGCCATAGCCTTGCGACCCGCCTGAACCAATTCGCGGAGGATCTGCGGATCGGCAGAGGCTGGAATAGTCGCAGTTCGGCTGTACCCCTGAAGCCTGCGCTCATATCCTTGCGCGCGAAGTTGCCATGCGAGCCACTGGCTCCTGGCCTCTTCGCATTGAGCGCGAAGGTGCTCTTCAGTGGCCTCGAGTTCGGCAACCCGGCGGGAGCAGAAGCAGCGAATTACCAATTGCTTGATATGCTCAGGGAGCCAAAACCAAAGCATCGCGACCTGAATTACCGCCATGGCCCACGAGTGGTCGATGATGTTCCAGGTGAGGAATATAGCTATAACCCCAGAACTGACCCATTGAATCGCTTGTAGGACTTTGTGTAGACCGCTCATTAGTGCGTCAACCTCCAAAAGAAATAGCGCAGCCGCGCGTAACGTGACCAGAAGCGGCGGCGAAGGGCGAGGTGAGGGTCATATCTTCACCCGGCAGTCCAGGCGCACGTAATTCTCATCGCGAATTATGTCGTAGGCTTGTGCTACCTGCATAACCGGAGACCCGCCAAAACGCCTGTGGTACGAGACCGCGCCAGACATTCCTGGAGGCGGAGGTATTGCAAACTGTGGCTCACGCCCGTGCTTCTTGACCTCTGCTTCGATCTTCAAGCAGATAGCTGCGGCGGCTGGCTCAAGGTATCGCTGGTCGAAGACCTCTCTGCTGATTTGAAGATCACCAGCCTCGATGGTGTGTGCTAACCAGAACTGATGCCACTTGGGAACATGCACTAAGGGCGGAATTGAGATCAGTTTCCCGGGTTTCCACAATGCGCGTTCCGGGTCTGCGGCTACCGCGGCGGTGCCAAAGAGGGTGGAGAGAAAGAGGCGGCGATTAATACTCATTTCGTTTTCTTTGTGTAGACCGTCCAGCCAGCGTCGATTATGGACAGGATGACCCACACTCCAAAGCAGGTTCCACTAATGAACGCCAATAGCCCAAATGCCGTTATGTGCAGGGCTGCACTCATAGCTACGCCACCCCCAACGCATCAAAGTCCGGCAACGTGTGAACGAAGCCTATCTGGTTTGCTAGCGCGTGGATGGCGGGCTGGAGGTAGCGGGCGCCGAAGTCGTCCAACGAAAGCAATAGGGCACTTGCCGGGAACTCGATCTTGGCCTGCGCGTGGATGCCATGCTTGGGGCGCCCATCGATCGTGAGCACCATCCCCCTGGGGTCACTCCACAACGTCACCAGGAGAGACGCTTTGCGCCCGCTATCCGTCGCTCGGCACTGACTACTCCACGGGCCGGACTTGGGTTCAAATTCATCCATCACCGTATCGGAGACGTGCCCGGCGTTAAGGCAGAAGGAGACGAGCAGTAGCACGCCCCAGATCCAGGCGAGGGCAGTGAGAAAGTTGAGGAAGAAGTTCATCCCGGCAACCTCTCATCCAGCCAGTCCGCGAAGTCATCCCACTTCTCCGCGTACCAGTCGGCGGCGTGGGCAAGGGCGATGAGGGGAAACAGGACGATGGTGAGGGCCAGGCGGATGGCGTAGGCGGGGAGGGTGTAGTTGTGGAGGGTCATCCCTTGATAACCCCCATCGGCGTCAGTTCCACCACGATATCCACAAGGTCGGCCTGATTCGCCATGACCTCCGAGATGTCTTTGTACGCGCCCGGAGCTTCGTCTAGGTCATCCTGTCGCCTGATGGCGTGGACGATGCCCTGCTCGCCCAGCCGCCGGATTTCATCCTCCAGTGACAACTCGCGGCACGCCTGCTTCCGGCCCATCTTTCGGCCCGCCCCGTGCGAACACGACTCGAACGATTCCCGGTTGCCCTTGCCGCGCACGATGTAGCTCTTGGTGCCCTGCGAGCCGGGAATGATGCCTGCCTCGCCGTCACGGGCGCGCGTGGCCCCTTTGCGGTGAATCAGCACGTTCTTTCCGAAGTGGTGCTCCATCGCCGCGTAGTTGTGGGCGATGTTGATGAGATCCCCGCCGCCAACACCGGGAAACTGCGCGTCGATTGCTTCACTAATCCGCGCCATCATCAGTTTCCGGTTCGCCAGCGCGAACTCCACGCAGTACTGCATCTCGGCCATGTATGCTTGGCCTTCGTCGGAATCGAGCGGCAGAAAGGCCAACTCCCACGCCTTCGGTACGGCACTGTGCCACCGCTCATTGAGACCCACGGCGAGTTTGTTGTAGTGCTCGGCCACCTGCTTGCCGATATTCCGTGAGCCGCTGTGGATCATGACCCAGATGCGACCGTCCGACCCGCGCTGGATTTCAATGAAGTGGTTGCCGCCGCCGAGGGTGCCGATCTGCTTCCGGGCGGAATCGTATTCCCGCCGAACAACCGGAAGCGTTTGCTCGCGCACGTCTGGGTGGCCCGGCATGTAGTCGTTGTCCTGCGCTTCCTTGTGGTGGCTAAACCCCACCGGCACCGTCTCGCGGATCTGCCCCATAATGGCCTTCAGCGTGGGCCTGTCCATCTCCATGAGGTTGGTTCGCAGGGCGCACATGCCGCAGCCGATGTCCACACCCACGGCATTAGGAACCACGACGCCATCGGTCGCGAGAACGCCGCCGATCGGCATACCGTAGCCCTGGTGGCAGTCCGGCATAATGGCGATGTGGTGGTAGGCGAACGGGAGGTTGGCAAGGTTAGCGGCCTGAAGCTCCGCGCCAGGCTCAAGGTCAGTGAGCCATGCCTTGATGGGCAGGTCGTTGGTCGGAATAACTTTCATTCGCTACCCCTTTCAGCCTCAATGATACGGTAACGGAAACGGATTATCAAGCGAAAAGTTACGGATGCACCAACAAAAAAGGGGCCGGTTTCCCGACCCCCGAGGCATCCACCAACAGGAAGGCTATCCCATCTTCCGCAACATCTCCCGCAACTTCCGCGCATCCTCCGGGTGGCAGAGGATCCGGCTACCCATCTGGAAGTACTCGCCCCTGGCCCGAAAGTACGACGGGTGGGCGCGTTGCCAACGCTTGATGGTGCGCTGCCTGTACGGGCCGCGGCGATTCAACAAGCGTGCCGGCGGAATGGGGGTGATCTGTTCGCCGATATGGTCGGACTCGGTGATCTGGATGCCGTAGAAGTCGAGGAGGTGGGGGTTAGGCACGAGCGGCCTCCTCTGCGGCGCGGCGAAGCTCGGCGGCCTCGGTTTCCAGTTTCGCCGCCTGCGCGCAGAGGTTGTTCCGCGCTCCGCGATAGAATTCCCCGGGCTCGTCGTTGGTCTCGTCGGCCCGCTCGCGCACCCGTTTCGCCGCATCCTCGTACGCCTCCGCCTGCGCCAGCAGCAATTCGCGGGCGATAACGTCATCAAACCTTGCCTGTCCGCGTGCAAAGTCAACCGTCCGAATCTTCCGCGCTCTCTCGCGCGCCTGTTCCAGCGTCATCGCATCCTCCACTTCCAGAACCCCAACGCCCCGCGCGCCGGAACTGGCGCCGGCAGCGCAACCGGATCGCGCAGCACGAAGCCGTGCGGGCCAAAGAACCAGGGTGAGTCGCTTGCGGTCACATCGCGATCGAGAACCACTGACCCGAGAACGCAGCCATACGGGGCGTGAATTATTTCCATCGGCTCCAGACCCATCGAGCGAATCAACGCCCTGGCCGCGGTCCATTCTTCGGGGTAGAACTTCAGGCTGGAATGGATCGCCACGCGCTTACCCCACATTGAGCGCGGCAGGGGCCAGTCGCGGTTCTCAATGTCCTTGAGAACACCGCCGTAGCCGTAGATGATGAGCGAGGCCCAGGGTTGGCGAACGGTGAGGGCGGGTAGCTCGGTGGGTTCGGGGGTGGGGTTGGGGCTGGTGGTCATCTACTTCACGAACCCTGCCGCCTTCGATGTGATCGCGGCCTCGAAGTTGGAGAAGCTCTCCCAACACGTCGTTGAGTTGTGGCGGATGCGCCAGAGGCCACCATTAAAGGAAATACACCCGCTCTCGATCAGACCCTTGACGGCCTGGAGGTACTTACGGAGGGTCGCAGCCTCCGCCACCATCACGATTGCGTGGGCCGTCGTGCGCTGGGTGTCGATGCTCGCCAGTTCGGGCTTGGAGGCATAGCCGGGGGTTTCAGGCACTCCGCACAACTCCATCAGCGCGGCGCGGAGTTTGCTGTACTTGTCCGCCCGCTTGTTCTCCAGCGTGGGGCTATGAGTCGCTTGAGAGCCTTCCTTCGCGGCTTGATCGGCAAGACAGAGGCAGTGGCGCGCGCTGGCCTCCAGCGCCTCGCAGATGTCGGTAATCTCATCCCTGGAAATGGTGATGCCGTATTCTTCGGTCTTGGAGGTGAGTTTCATTGATCTCCTATCGCTGAGTTGATTCTACACCAAAAGTTACGGTAGGGGAAGGGGAAAGTTGCGGAGGGTCTTGCGGGTTGGCTGGTTGCGTTGCTGCACGGGTGCGCAGGATGAGTGGCGGAGAAGGTGGGGCTCGAACCCACACGCCCGTCAAGGGCTCACGGTTTTCGGGACCGCAGCCGGTAGGCCGTCGCTCGGCTTACTTCTCCGCAAGATTGGAGCACCGGGTCAGAGTCGAACTGACCACTGCGGGTTTGCAATCCGCCGCCTGGCCGATTGGCTTCCGGTGCTGAACTTAGTGCCCCCGGTAGGACTCGAACCTACAACATCCCGATTTTGAGCCGGTCGCGTCTGCCGATTGCGCCACGGGGGCAAAACTTGGTGGGCCGGGAGAGATTCGAACTCTCAAGAACTGCGTTCTGAGCGCAGTATGTCTGCCGGGTTGCATCACCGGCCCATGGTGCGCGGGGTGAGGGTCGAACTCACGGAATCACCAGCCCCTCATGCTGGCCGCTTTACCAGTGTTGCGTACCCGCGCGTGGCACCCCAGCCCGGATTCGAACCGGGATCTACGGTTTTGGAGACCGCCATCCTGCCGTTGGACGACTGAGATATTGGTGGGCAGATCAGGATTCGAACCTGAGACGTTTACCGCATGGGTTACCGGGGCTACAGCCCGGCGGGATCAGCCACTCCCCCATCTGCCCAATTCGATTGTCAAAGAGCATGGAACTTGGCGGAGAGCGTGGGAGTTGAACCCGACATGCCCTTGCGGAGCGTCACCTTAGCGGGGTGATGGCCTACCGATTGGCCGTGCTCTCCGCAGTCAATACGAACGCAGTGAGATTAGGTGTAAGGATCGCCAGGAGCGGCGACAGAGGATGGGGCCGGGGGTCGGGGTCGAACCGACAACCTTCGCTTTACGGGAGCGCCGCTCTACCAGTTGAGCTACCCCGGCGAGTG
>JAJFUV010000231.1 GCA_021372245.1 Terriglobales bacterium | reverse complement strand
GGATCTCGATAGAGATGCCTTTGAGGCTCGGCAGGATAGCGATACGGTAAGCCACGTCGCCCACCTCCAGGCGCCCGCGATCCGTGCGCAGAGACGGCTGGAGGATGCTCCGGTCGAATCCGTCGAAGGTGAAGCCGCTCTGGATCAGCGTCTTCAGCAGCGGCGTCTCGGCGGCGAAGGCGGCGGGCAGGCTGAACTCCGGGACCTTGGTGCGGCCGAGCCAGCCTTTCGTAGTCATGTAGAGGTTCAGGCCGCGGCCGGGTGCTTGCGCTGCCATCACGTCGTCCTCCGGCAGCAGAATACCCACGTCCACGGCCGGCTTGCCGAGCGTCAGTGCGTAACTTGTGCGCCGGACGTAATCAGACAGATGGCGGAAATAGGGCCACCAGGTGTTGTTATCGTTCATCATGATGGACGCGTAGTAGCCCCATCCGGGCACGCCCACCTGGGGCGGCGAGTACGCGTAGCCGTGGGCGATGATTTTGTTCACACCGCAGGCGAAGTGCAGGTCGCTGCCGAGTTTGATGTCTTCCAACGTTGAGACATAGCGCGGGAAGCGCAGCCAAGTGTACGCCTCGGTCGAAGTGATGCGCTTCGAATACTGATGCGCGGCCGACGAGGCCCAGCGCGAGGCCACGAACATCTTCCAGTCGTAACTCTCGCCCATCACCGAATCGACGGCGGCGAAGCTGGACATATCCACCGGCGGCGAGCCATAACTCTCCGCCTGCAATCCGACGCCGTGCGCACGGCACCAGCCCTGGAGAGGCCGCACATAGTTGTCGGTGGCAAGTTCGCTCAAGGTACGCCAGAAATCGAAGCGGACGTCCTCAGTGATGGGACCGGCGTCAGCCGTCAGCGCAGGGAGACAGGGGCGTAGGTCGTAGCCGCGGCGCCGGCGGAATTCATCGAGAAACGTAGGAGTCCATTCGGTGCCGAAAACCTCCATGCTGTCGGAGTGCAGAGTGCGGATCATGCCGCGGGGCGCGGCTGAAACAAGCTTTTCGCCGACCGCGGCCAGGTACGTGTTCAAGGCAGCCGGGTCCAGGTGATCCATCACCAGGCCTTCAGCGCCGAGAGACGGCCGCTTCACCTGCATCTTCGTAGGCGACATGAGGAACGACATCAACACGTGTCCCTCGGGAACTCGGACAGGCGTGTCGGCGCGAACCTGGGCTGTCACGTCGGCGGCGTCCGCGAGGTCCACCTTCTTCCCGTCGCCCTTCACGATCCAGGCTGCTTCCAGGCGTTCGCCGGGGCCCGCAGTGGCCGCGCCAAGTTCGACGCGCAGTCTCTTGGCGCTGGTCTCCAGAGTGATGGAGGGCCCGCCGAACGGCCATCCAGTGCCCATCAGCAGATCCACGGTGATGCCCATGCGGTGCGCCTCGCGCGCGGCGTGGCCTAGGACGTCGAGGAACTCCGGCGACAGGTAGTTCAGGTTGCGGATCTCTTTCGACGGGTTGTCCACGCTGATGGGGTAGATGGGAAAGATGAGAACGCTCGATATGTGCGCGTCGCGCATCACTTCGAGTTCCCGTGTTACTTCGGCTTTGGTGACTGCCGGGCCGAACCACCACCAGTAGACGCCCATGTCATAGGCCCGAGGCGGATCGGCAAACGACGCGCCCCAATCAGCACTCCAGACCGCATGGGCCAGGAGGAGTACTGCCACGAGTTTCAGGCACGCGGCTCTCATGGTCAAATTGTGCCACGAGCGGCGCGTGGACGGCTGGAGCCGGCGCGATAAACTGGGTGTTTGGAGAATTCCATGGATGACCAGGCGGGAAGAATGACTCTGAGCCGGCGCGGCTTTATTGCGGGCGCGGCGATGGCAGGCGGTGCCTACCTGATCTACCGGACGGCGCGGTTCATGATTCCGTCCAGCGATGCCAACGCACGCGTCGCGATTGTCGGCGGCGGGGCGGCGGGCCTCAACGTGGCAGCGCGCCTGAGCCGTGCGCTGGCCAGGCCGAATATTACATTGATCGACCCGAGCGAGGTGCACTACTACCAGCCCGGATTCACATTGATCGCTTCGGGCATCATGGACGCGAGATCTGTGGTTAGGCCCGAGGCCAAGCTGATTCCCGGCGGCGTCAAATGGATCCAGGACAGCGTGGTGGAATTGGCGCCGGACTCGAACCGGCTGCGGACCGGGCGCCACGGCACAGTCGATTACGATTTTCTGGTCCTGTGCCCCGGATTGCAGATGAACTTCAATGCCGTCGAAGGCATCCGGCGCGAGTCGCTCGGGCGCGGCAACGTTCACTCCATCTACGATTACCAAGGTTCGCAGAATTGCTGGCAGGCGATCCAGCGGCTGGCCGAAACCGGCGGCCGCGCCATTTTCACCGATACTTGGACCAAGCTGAAGTGCGGCGGCGCGCCGAAAAAGATCAACATGATGGCCGAAGCTTATTGCCGCAAGAAGGGTACGCGGAGCAAGGTCGATTTCAAGTTCTACTCGGCCACCGATCATCTGTTCGATGTCCCGTTGTTCCGCAAGCGCCTGGAGGAGATCTACGCCGAGCGCAACATTCCGGTGACGTTCAACCACAGGGTGAAGAGCGTCGACGTAGACGGCAGGAAAGTCACCTTCGAGAAGCGTGCGGCCGCCTCGACGGAGCCGGGCGAGACCGTGACGCTCGACTTCGACTTCCTGCACATCGTGCCGCCCATGAGCGCACCGGATTTCGTGAGGCAATCGCCGTTGGCTTGGAACGCTTCCACGAGTAAGGCCGAGGATTGGGTTCCGGCGGAGAAGCACACGCTGGTGCACACCAAGTACAAGAACGTGGTGGTGCTGGGCGACGTTGCCGGAATCCCGACTAGCAAGACCGGAGCGGCGATCCGCATGCAGGCCCCGGTGGCCGCCGCCAATCTGATTGCACTCATGGAAGGCAAGGAACCCAAGGAAAGCTACGACGGCTACACGGCCTGCCCGTTCGTCACCGAGTACGGCAAGGTGCTGATGGCCGAGTTCGGTTACGACAAGAAACCAAAGCCGACGCTGCCTTTCATCAATCCTGGCCGTGAGCACTGGCCCGGCTGGGTCCTGAAGGTGCACATTCTGAAGCCCATGTACTTCGAAGCGATGTTGCGAGGCCTTGCATGACGCGCTGTGCGAGCAGGACTCCTACTCACTGGTTCTTGCTTGCATAATCTCGCCAGAACGCAACCAGCGTGGCGTTGTTGCGTTCTGGATCTTTGAACAATCCTCGGATGTTGTCTGGGACCGGAGGCCGCTTGCGCACATTCCGTTTGACGGGTTGGCCGAGATGGACCAGCGGCCTTTCGCCAAAAGCCAGATCGCCTGAGCGTTCGCCAGCATAGACGGTATCTTCCAACCCTTTTACGGCGTGATGGCGCACCCACAGGACGGGTGAGTCCAGTAACGCCACCAGGTGAGGCCATGTTTCATCGGAGTGTATGTTAGCAAGCACTTCGGCGGCTTCGATTTGATACTGCCTGGACTTAGCATTCAACGCCAGGCGCATGAGGGCATGCGCACCGGCTGGGTCCGGGCTAGCGTAGGCCCCCAAAGCCCACATGACGTTCATCGCCAGCCTGTCCATTTGCCCGGTCTCCATCCCCAGACGTTGTTCAAGCGCGATTACGGCATCCGGATCGCTATAGGCCAAGCCGACTAGCATGTCCAAAAACGCGTCATTGGGCTTCTGGGTTTTGCGCAGATACGCTCGAATCGGCTCCGCGCGGCCGGTCTTACCGCAGTACACAGCGGCGATACCGAGTCCACGCATGTTGAACATGGGGTCGCGATTGGACAGGCCCCGCATCCAATCTAAACACAATGCCGCGTCTACGTTGTCAATTGGCGCCAGTTCATCAGAAACCGGCAAGAAGGCGTCGGACACCCCCCTCAGATTGGTAGGCCGAAGTAGCGATCCTTTGGAGTCGACCATCGCAATCACAGTCTTGGAAGATAGCGACTGGATTTCGGTGGTGGAGAATGGACGGGGCGCGGTAGCGGTAACCATCGGTGAGGCCGTGCCCTTGTAGGTCTTGAGAACCTGAATCGTCAATCGGCCTTGTTCCCCGGTGTTGGCGACATCGCGAACAACGCCAGCGACAATCTGTGTGGCGTTGACAATCATGGTTTGAAATGGGATTTCACCCACGATTGCGGCTGATATGATACCGCTGAACAGAAGAAGTCCCGCGACGGAAAGCACGACTAGCTTAGGTAATCTAGACATATCAGGGTTCTATTATCGCATGTTATGATGACGCCATTGTTCCGGCGCGGGGTGAGGTATGGCGCGGCTAACTGTAGGGTCTGTGCCGAAGTTCATCCCAGCGGTCGCCGGTACGGCGCATGTGCGTTTGTATCTCACGGTCGAATTGCGCCACCAGACGCGCGCTTGCCCGTGAGTCTACCAGGTTCTCCACCTCGTAGGGATCTTTTTCGAGATCGTAGAGAAGCCAAGGTTTGTCCTGGAACCGCGCGTACTTATAACGGCGCGAGCGCAGGCCGCGCCATGGCCCGAACTCGTTGTTCTCGGTACGTGTGTGTATGGCAAGATGCGCGTATTCGGGAGTCTTCACGCGCGCCCCGCGGAGGTACGGCGCGTAGTTGAACCCATCCATCGCCACAGGTGACTTCACACCGCAGAGCCCCAGTAGCGTCGGCACCACGTCGACATGCGAGAACACGGCGTCGGAAGCGAAGGCGCGGCGCAGGCCCGCGGGCCAGCGCAGCAGGCCGGGCACGATCACGGACTCCTCCCACGGTTTCTGCTTGTGTATGCTGCCGTGCGAACCGAGCAGGTCGCCGTGGTCGGAAGTGAAGAGAACGATGGTGTTGTCGCGGAATCCCGCTTCGTCCACGCGCTTGAGCAGGCGGCCGACTTCTGCATCCAGGCAAGTGATGGCGGCGTAGTAGCCTGCTATGTCTTTGGGTGCGCCTGCGTACTTCAAGCCCGGACGCCAATTGTTGCGCATGGTGAGACGCTCGGGCGCGTACATGTTTTCATATCCAGGCGGCAGCCAATATGGATTGTGAGGCGAAGGGTGCTGCACGTAAAGACAGAATGGTTCGCGGCGCTCGCGGGCGCGGTCGAGAAACTCCAGCGCCAGGTCCGTCCATGTGAAGGCGTCGTAGCCCTTCATGGGGATGGGCGTGGGATCGTCACGGAAGTACTGCTGCTTGAAATAGTCGTGCGAGCACTCGTTGGCGGCCCAGAACTTGAAGCCCTGGCGGCGTGGGCCTGGAGGGATGAAGCCGGGGAGACGTTTGCCGCCCTCCAGGTGCCACTTGCCGACGAAGCCCGTGTAGTAACCGGCGCGGCCGAGGATCTCGGCGATGGTCGTGGCCTCATCCGGCAGGGGGATATCGTTCACGGGTGTGCCCGCGCGGTGCGCGTAACGGCCCGTGAGCAAAATGCCGCGCGCGGGCGTGCAGACCGGCGTGTTGGCGGTCATGCTGCGAAAGTAGACGCTGTCCTGCGCCAGATGGTCCAGGTTTGGCGTGCGGACCTCGCGATTACCGGCCACGCCCATATCGCAGCCGCGCCACTGGTCCGGCATGATGAACAGGATGTTCGGCGGCGTACGCGGCGCCGCGGCAGCGGACGCCGCGCCCATCAGGAAGGCTCTGCGATTCATCACCGCCTTGTATTGTAGACCGGCCGTCAGAAGAAGATGCGAAGAGCCAACTCTACGATACGGGCGTCGCGTGCGCTGGTGATAATTCCGAAATTCCGGTTGCCGATGGTTGTGTTCGGATTGTTCCACTGCGGATGGTTGACGGCGTTGTAGAACTCCCCGCGGAACTGCATGCTGAAGCGCTCATACATCTTGAAGTTGCGCATCAGGGACAGGTCCCAATTGTTGATGCCCGGGCCGTGCAGAGGGAATCGCGGCGATGTGCCGAGCTGGTACTGCGGCGTGATGGTCCAGGCGTCAGTGTTGAAATAGCGGTAGATTGTCTTGTCGGAGTGAGGCAGGGCCGGGCTGACTCCGGGTTTGAGGGTGGGCCTCTGGGCGTTGGAACCGCCACCGTTGTATGACTGTGTCACCTGCATGGGGAGGCCGATCTGGAACTCCGTGATGCCGGCGAACTGCCAGCCCGTGATAATGTCCTTCAGTACCGGAATATCGTTGAGGTACTTCTCGCGGCGCCCTAACGGGACCTGGTAAACGTAACTGGCCACGAACCGTTGCGGCACGTCGTAGCCGCCCACGCCCCATTCCAGCCCGAGGTTGTAGAAATCCTGCGCGGCTGCGCCGTTGGAGCGCGCTGGGCCGTCCACGTCGTTCATCAGCTTGCTGTACGTGTAAGCCACCTGAACCAGGAGGCCGTTCATCCAGCGGTGCTCCAGCTTGGCCTGCAGGGAGTGGTAGATCGAGTTGCCGTCGTTCAACAAGCCGGTGACACCGGTGTATTGCGGATAGGGCCGCAGAGATTGCCGGTTGCCGGGGCCCCAGTCGCTCGCTCGCAACTGGTTCAAATTGTAACCGGAGGGCAGTTTAACGCCCTTCGTCGCCACGTAGTCCACCTCGGCGAGCCAGGTTTCCTTGATCTGGCGCTGCAAGCCGAGCTGCCAGGACTGGTTGTAAGCGGATCGCTTGCGCCTCTCCAACGCGATCACCGATGACGTCGGTGAGGTCAGGCTCGCGGGAATGTAAGGCCGGCCAGCGGAATCGACGTTGTAAGAATATGCGGGAACGCCATCCTGAAGCCGGTACCGTGGGGTGACCCCGTTGTCCAGGCTGCTGAAGCCCGCCGACACGCCATACTGGGAGCTCGGGCCGTAACCGCCGTAGCCGATGGTGGGAAGCAGGTACATTCCGTATCCGCCGCGCACCACCCACTTGGGTATGAAGTTATACGCGAAACCGATTCGCGGCAGAAAATTGGTGAACACGTTGGGAGAGAAGTGGCTTCCCGAAAAGTCGATCTTGGCGAACTCCACTTCACCCAAATTACCCGTGGTTCGGTTCTTCAGATTGGGATTGAAGCTGGCGAACTGACCATTGGCCTCCGAGTAAGGACCGTTGTATTCCCACCGCACGCCAAGATTCAGGGTCAGCTTGGGGAGCACCTTGAAATCGTCCTGGAAGTACATGCCAGCACAGTTAATGTTCATGCGGAAGGTGTAATCGTTGATGCTGATCCCCGTGTTGGTGGGGTAACCCAGGAGCAGGTCGGCCAATCCGTAGCCGGTAGGCGTGACTCCTTGCAGCGCTGTGAACGTGTTGCTGAAGGTATAGTTCCCCGACAGCTTGCCGGGATTGTAGAAGTTCCACATCTGGCGGCGATAGTCCCCACCCATTTTCAGGGAATGGCGGCCGGTGATGAAGTTCAAGGCCTCTGAAAACACATAGCTACGGTCGCGATCGCCATTGGTGTAGTCGGAGCCAAGTTGGATCATGTTCTGTACGTTCACGATAGGGAATTCGCTGAGTGAGACGTTCTTGATTCCGAGTTCGGGTGCGGGTGAGCTGCTGGCAATGGTGTAGTTGTGCTCCTGCACGAACCCTGCCCGGAAGTCGTTGATCGTTCTGGGTCCGAACACGTGCGTATAGTTGAGTACGAACTGAGTGTCGCGGAAGCCGCCCGCAGTATCGTTGTTGGCCTTGTTGGGGATGCGGATCTGCGCTTCCGCATTGGGATTGTAACGGCCTATGCGACCGAAGATCTTGTCGTTCGAGCTGAAGTTATGGTCCACGCGACCCAGCCACTGCCAGGTCTGCCGGATCTGCGGCGGATGTACGGAGTAGTTCTGAGTACCGGAGTAACTGCCGTTCGGATCGGGGTAGTATTTGATAATTTGCACGCCCGAGGTGTCGAAGCGCGCCGCAGGAATGGCGTTGCCGCCGAATGGATCCCTCACGTATTTGTTGGTCGCCGGGTCCAACCTTGATGTCGAAGGGTCATAGATCGTCACCAGCTTGCCCCCGGAGAAAGTCTGCGAGAAATCGCCGGACTTTTCCCCGGCGGTGGGAACCAAAGAATTGTACAGGACGCCGTTTGAGGCGAGCGTAACGTTGAAGTCCACGAAGAAGAAAGTCTTGTCGCGGCCGTTGTAAACCTTGGGAATCAACACAGGCCCGCCGATCGTGAACCCTGGGTCGTTCTGCACATACTTCAGAGCCGACTTGCTGGTTTGGAACGCATTGCGGTTATTGAGTAGACGGTTGCGGAAGTAGTCGTAAATGGCACCGTGATAGATGTTGGTGCCCGTCCTGGAAGTCATGATCATGATGCCGCCGCCTGTATGGCCGAACTCTGCCGTGAAGGGAGTTGTGAGTACCTTAAACTCCTGGATCGAATCGGGACTCGGCGTCAACGTATAGGTCTGGTCGGACGGGTTGGTTGTCGGCAGCCCGTCCACCATGATCTCGTTGGTTACGGGCCGGCCGCCTCCAAAACTGAAGTTATTGATATTGCTGTTGGTGCTGCTCGTAGACGTGACTCCGGGCACCAGCTTCGCCAGCAAGACGGGAACCCTGCCGCGCGAGTTACTAGCCACCAGTGGGACGTTCATCAGTTGCTCGGAGCCCACAACGTGTCCGATTTCCGGTGAAACGTAGTTGAGCTGTGTCGCGGTGGCCGACACGTCGACCTTTTCGGTGACGGCTCCGATCTGCATGACAATGTCGACGGACATGGACTGGTTGACCTGAAGCCGCAAACCGCTCTGAACGCTCGACTTGAAACCTGCGTGCTCGACAGTTACCGTGTAGTCCCCCGGCTTTAGGAAACTGATTTGGTAGTCACCCACGTCGTTGGTTGTGGTTTTCGAGATCGCGTTGGTGTTGATTTCGGTTACGGTGACTTCGGCGTTTGGTACGGGAAGCCCTGCCGGATCTGTCACGCGACCGCGGATGGAACCAGTGATCGTCTGCGCCCACACTGGGAGGACGACAAGCAAACCCAGAAGAAATCTGACCGCCATGATGCTCTCCTTTTAGTGCATTGTGTTACGAAAGCACATGATGACTGGCAAAATTTATCAGGGCAGAGCAATTGTACAACGAAGCTGAAGGAAAGGAAATAGGAATTCACCAATCTCTTACTCAGGAGTGTTCTGACGCGCCTTCGACTCATAGAAGGCGCGGGCGCGGCGGTACAGTGTTAACAACTCCTCGCGCTGTGCAGGGTCGGTTAACTTTGCAACACCCCTGCTGTGAAGATTGATCAAATCATCCATCCAAGTCACAAAGTACTGCGCGTCGCTTCGGGCATCCCATTTCCCTTGCAGATACACAGGACTCGATTGCGCCAGACGGATCGTGACGCCAGGTTTCAGGAAGCACCGCGCCAGGATCCACGAATAGCCTCGTTCATTGAAGCTGAACACCCCCGAGAAGGCCGTCTTGCGCGACATTGGGGTGAACAGCTTCAGCACGCGTCCATTGGCCACAATCTCTATCCGGTCGATCGGCTCCCTAGCCAGCGCCTCCACCCGGGTTTTCACCCGCCCACCCTCGCGCGTCGCCGTGAAGAACAACACCGGCCCGTTCGTGACGAAACTGCGGCCGTCCCGGATGGCTGAAAACCATTTTTCAACAGTGAACGGTTCCCTCACTTGCGCATAGACGCGGTTGTAGCCGGTAGGACTGGGCATCACGCCGCTGCCGGTCCCCGCAGTCGGTGCGAGGCGGAACCCCAGGTTCAAGTAACGGTCGTACAGGCCGAGACTATAAGCCACGAAGCCACTGCGCCCCCCGAACTCGTGCCGGTCATACGGCCGGCCCCAGTACTCGCTGGTGTCGATGCCGTACTGCATGAACTGGTTATGGATCACGTCGAGCGAGTC